>NZ_JBSFPS010000091.1:0-33255 GCF_053588315.1 Streptosporangium sp. NPDC003464
CGCCATGTCCGCCGCCCACGCGCGGGCCGTCCAGGCCGTCGACTCCGGCGCCGCCGCGGCCGTCCTCGACCGCTGGGTCGAGGCCAGCCAGGCGGTGCAGACGCTGCTGAAGCGGGCCGAGGACGATCGCGACCGCCTGGTGGTCATCCTGGCCGGATACGGACGCGAGATGGACGGGTTCCTGGCGGCCAACCCCGGCCTGGCCAGCAGGTTCGACCAGCGCGTGCTGTTCCCCTCCTATCAGCCGGGCGAGCTCGCCGAGATCGCCGAGCTGCTCGCCGGACGGTCGGGTGACCGGTTCGACGAGGCCGCCCGCCGGGACCTGGCCGAGGTGTTCACCTGGGTCTGCGGCGAGGGCCTGATCGACGGCCTCGGCAACGGCCGGTTCGCGCGCTCGCTGTTCGAGCGCGCCGCGATGCGCCGTGACGTGCGCCTGGCCGCCCAGCTCGGCGGCACCGCCAGCGCCGCCGACCTGACCACGATCACCAGCGCCGACCTGCGCGCCGCCGTGGACGAACTCGCCGGACGCTGACCCACGCGCCGCCGGATACCGGCCCGCGCCGCCGGGCGCTGACCCGCGCCGTCGGACGCTGACCCGCGCCGCCGGATGTCGACCCGCGCCGCCGGATGCCGACCCGCGCGCCGTCAGGCACTGACCTGCGCGCCGCCGGGCCGGATCCGGTGGCCGATGACCCGCGCGCCGCGGGCGCGGGGCCGCCGGGCGCGGGCCCGGCGCCCGTGGAGCGGGGCGGACACCGCACTTGACCGAGATCGCACCCCTGATTGAGCACTCCCTGTAGTTGAGTGGACGCAACATGTAGCAGGATGGCCACCGACAGCAGGGAGCGCGGAGGGGGGACGATGGCGGGATTCCTTCTTCGTCGACTGCTCAACTACCTGGTGCTGATCGTCGTGGCCACGAGCCTGGCCTACATGCTGGCGGCGGCCGCGCTCGACCCCCGCTCCAACTACGAGGGCCGCAACCCGCCGATCCCGCCGGCGGTCATCGACGCCCGTCTCACCGAGCTGAACCTCAACGACCGGACCCCGCTGTCGCAGCGCTACCTGACCTGGGCGGGCGACGTCGTCCGCGGCGACTTCGGCAAGTCGGTGACCGGCGGCTCGGTCAGCGAGGACCTCGGGCGGCGGGTCGGCGTCACCCTGCGTCTGATCACCATCGGCCTGGTCCTGGGCAGCGTCGCGGGGGTGTCCGTCGGCGCCTACGCGGCGGTCAGGCAGTACGGCGCGTTCGACCGGTTGTCGACGGGGGCGTCCTTCGTCGTCCTCGCGGTCCCGACGGTCGTGCTGGCCAACATCCTGATCATCGCCGGGGTCTGGCTCAACGGGCTGTTCGGCGCCCAGATCTTCCTGGTCAGCGGCGAGGCCACCCCCGGCCTGCCGGGGGGCCTGCCGGCCCAGGCGGTGGACCGGCTCCAGCACCTGATCCTGCCCACTCTCTCGCTCTCCCTGGGGCTGGTCGCCGTCTACAGCCGCTACCAGCGCAACATGATGCTCGACGTGCTCGGCGCCGACTTCATCCGCACGGCGATGGCCAAGGGGCTGCGCCGCCGTACCGCGCTGATCCGGCACGCGCTGCGCACCGCGCTGATCCCGGCGGTCACCTACTTCGCCTTCACCTTCGGCGCGCTGCTGGTCGGCACCACCTTCACCGAGAAGATCTTCGGCTGGCACGGCATGGGCGAGCAGCTCGTCAACTCCATCGCCACCAACGACGTCAACACCGTCGCCGCGATCAGCTGCTTCGCGGCCCTGGCGGTGCTGGCCGCCTCGCTGGCCTCCGACGTGCTCCACGCCGTCCTCGATCCCCGGGTCCGGGTGGGGGGAGCGAGAAGATGACCATCTCCGACGAGGAGCTCGCCGAGCAGCAGGCGGCCATCGGCAGGCTCCGGGCGCCCTCCCGGCTCCGGGTGGTCGGCGCCCACTTCCTCCACTCGCCCCAGGGCCGGATGGGGGCCGCGCTGCTGGCCCTGATGTTCCTGCTGGCCTTCGCCGGGCCGCACCTGGGCAGGTGGACCTACACCGACAAGGACTTCACGGCGTTCCTGCAGCCGCCCTCCGCCGCGCACTGGTGGGGCACCCTGCAGACCGGTGCCGACGTGTACGCGGTGACGCTGCGCGGCATGCAGAAGTCGCTGATCGTGGGCCTGCTCGCCGCGGTGGTCGGCACCACGCTGGCGGCCGTGGTCGGAGCCTTCGCCGGATACTTCACGGGCTGGGCGGACAGGTCGCTGACCTGGCTCACCGACCTGATGCTGGTGCTGCCGGCCTTCCTGATCCTGGCGATCATGTCGCCGCTCTTCGCCGAGGGCCAGTGGCTGCTGTTCGTGCTCGTGCTGGCCCTGTTCCTGTGGATGGTCACCTCGAAGATCGTCCGGAGCATGACCATCTCGCTGAAGGAGCGGGAGTTCATCCAGGCGGCCAGGTTCATGGGCGTGCCGCCGGTGAGGATCATATTCCGGCACGTCATCCCGAACATGTCCTCGCTGCTGGCCGTGGACGCCACACTGAACGTCAGCGCCGCGATCCTCACCGAGACCTCCCTGTCCTATTTCGGCTTCGGCATCCAGCCGCCCGACGTCTCGCTGGGCAGCCTCATCGCCGACGGCGCCAAGACGGCCGTCTACGCCCCATGGACGTTCTGGTTCTGCGCCGGGCTGCTGATCGTCACCGTGCTCGCGGTGAACCTCGTGGGTGACTCCCTGCGCGACGCCTTCGACCCCGGCGCGAAGAGGGGCGGACAATGAGAGAGTGTGACGAGCGTCAGGCGGGCCCGGGGGTCCGGCCGGGACCGGCCGGCCCGGTCCTCGAGGTGACCGACCTCAGCGTCACCTTCGGGTCCGGACCCGGCGCGGTGCGCGCCGTGCGGGGGGTCAGCTACGCGGTCCGCCCGGGAGAGGTGCTCGGCATCGTCGGCGAGTCGGGGTCCGGCAAGTCGGTCACCTCGCTGGCGGTGATGGGCCTGCTCCCGCCGCACGCCCGCGTCGCGGGCTCGGTGCTGCTGCAGGGCCGGGAGATCCTCGGGGCGGCGGAGAAGACGCTCACCGCGTTCCGGGGCAAGACGATCTCGATGGTCTTCCAGGACCCGCTGTCCGCGCTCACCCCGGTCTACCGGGTTGGCGACCAGATCGCCGAGGCCGTGCGGATCCACCAGAAGGTCACCAGGCAGCAGGCCGCCGAGCGGGCCGTGGAACTGCTCGACCTGGTCGGCATCCCCAACGCCGCGCAGCGCGCCAAGGCGTTCCCGCACGAGTTCTCCGGCGGCATGCGCCAGCGCGTGATGATCGCGATGGCGATCGCCAACGACCCCGACGTGATCATCTGCGACGAGCCGACCACCGCGCTCGACGTCACGATCCAGGCCCAGGTGCTGGAGGTGCTGAAGCGGGCGCAGCGGGAGACCGGCGCGGCGATCATCCTGATCACCCACGATCTGGGAGTGGTGGCGGGGTCGGCCGACCGGGTCCTGGTCATGTACGCCGGGCGCGCCGTCGAGGTCGGGGCGGTGGACGACGTCTACTACCGCATGCGCATGCCCTACACCATGGGCCTGCTCGCCTCCATCCCGCGCCTGGACCGGGGCGGCGGGCAGCCGCTGGTCCCCATCGAGGGGAACCCGCCGTCGCCGGCGGCGCTGCCGCCCGGCTGCCCGTTCGAGCCCCGCTGTCCGATATCCGTCCCGGCCTGCTCCGACGCGGAGCCGGCGCTGGAGCGGGTGGGCTCACCCGGGCATCTGGCCGCGTGCATCCGCGCGGGCGAGATCGAGGCGGAGGGCTGGTCGCCGGCCCAGGTCTACCACGCCGGGACCGGCGGGCGCGCGGCCGGCTCTCCCGAGCCTCCCGCGGCTCACATGCGGCCCGTACGGCCGCCGCGCGAGGAGCGTGAGGTGGTCCTGGCGGTCGAGGACCTGGCCAAGCACCACCCGCTGCTGAAGGGGTCGGTCTTCCGGCGGCGGATCGGCACGGTCCACGCGGTGGACGGCATCAGCTTCGACGTCCGCAGGATGGAGACGCTCGGCCTGGTCGGCGAGTCGGGATGCGGCAAGACGACCACGCTGATGGAGATCCTGGAGCTGACCAGGCCGCAGCGGGGCACGATCGTGGTGCTGGGACACGACACGGCCACGCTGGGCGCCCGCGACCGGATGGCGGTCCGGCGGGACGTGCAGGTCGTCTTCCAGGACCCGCTGGCCTCGCTGGACCCCAGGATGACCGTCTACGACATCGTCGCCGAGCCGCTGCGCACCCACGGGAGGAAGGACCCGGGGCCGCGGATCCGGGAGCTGCTCGACCTGGTCGGCCTGGAACCCGGCCACGCCGCCCGCTACCCGCAGGACTTCTCCGGCGGCCAGCGCCAGCGCATCGCCATCGCCCGGGCGCTCGCGCTGGAGCCCCGGCTCCTCGTGCTCGACGAGCCGGTCTCGGCGCTCGACGTGTCCATCCAGGCGGGTGTGATCAACCTGCTGGAGGGCCTGAAGCGCCGTCTGGGCCTGTCATACCTGTTCGTGGCGCACGACCTGGCCGTGGTCCGGCACATCGCCGACCGGGTCGCGGTCATGTATCTCGGCAAGATCGTGGAGATCGGCCGGGCCGACCAGGTCTACGACAGCCCGATGCACCCCTACACGCAGGCGCTGCTGTCGGCGATCCCGCTGCCCGACCCGGAGAAGGAGCGTTCCAGGAGGCGCATCCTGCTCGAGGGCGACCTGCCCAGCCCGGCCGACCCTCCCTCCGGCTGCCGCTTCCGCACCCGCTGCCCCAAGTTCAAGACCCTCGACGAGACCGACCAGGCGCGGTGCGTGAACGAGGAGCCCCCGATCCGCCCGTTCGGAGCCGATCACGGCGCCGCATGCCACTTCGCCGAGAAGCTCAAAGTCGTATAAACCAGGAGGAACCGTGATATCAATCCGGCGCGTGGGCGCGTTCGCCGCCGCCCTGAGCGTGGCCGGCTCGTTGACTCTGGCCGGCTGCGGCAGTCAGACCGGGGGCGGTGAAGGCGGCCGGGGCGGCGCGGGAGGGGAGTCGTCGCCCGGTTCCGCCTCGGCGGTCAGGGCCTACGACATCAACCCGGTCCCCCGGGACCGGGTCCGCGACGGGGGGCTGCTCCGCTGGGGCCTCAACGAGTATCCGACCAACTGGAACCTCAACCACGTCGACGGCAACCTGGCGATGGTCAAGAAGGTCATCGACGCGCTCATGCCCTCGGCCTTCCGCTCCGACGAGAAGGGGGAGATCTCCGCCAATCCCGACTACCTGCTGGAGGGGAAGGTCACCGAGACCAAGCCCAAGCAGGTCGTCCGGCTGAAGCTCAACCGGAGCGCGAAGTGGTCCGACGGCAAGCCGATCACCTGGGAGGACTACCGGGCCCAGTGGCAGGCGATGAACGGCAAGAACGGCGACTACCGCGTCGCGGGCGTCACCGGCTACAAGGACATCGAGAGCGTGGAGCGGGGCGCGGACGACTACGAGGCCGTCGTCACCTTCGCCAAGCCCTTCGGCGACTGGCAGTCGCTGTTCGGGCCGCTGTATCCCAAGTCCACCAACGCCACCCCCAACGGGTTCAACAGCGGATGGCTGAACAAGATCCCGGTGACCGCGGGCCCGTTCAAGTTCGTCTCGTTCGACCAGACGGCCAAGACCATCACCGTCGTCAGGGACGACGCCTGGTGGGGCGACAGGGCCAAGCTGGACCAGATCATCTACCGGGCGCTGGAGAGCGACGCGCTGGTCGGCGCCTTCAGCAACGGCGAGCTCGACACCTTCGACATCGGTCCGTCCGCGCCCGACTACGCCCGGGCCAAGAGCAGCCCGGGTGCCGTCGTGCGGCAGGCGGCCGGGCCCGACTTCCGGCACATCACGATGAACGGCGAGAGCGCGGCGCTCTCCGACGTCAACGTCCGCCGGGCCGTCGCGACGGCCATCAACCGCCAGGCCATCGCCCAGTCCGACCTGCAGGGCCTGGACTGGCCGATCGTCCTGCTGAACAACCACTTCTTCATGAACACCCAGGAGGGCTACCAGGACAACGCGGGCGCGGTCGGCGTCTACGACGTCGAGAAGGCCAGGCAGGCCCTGGACGCCGCCGGCTGGCGGATGGAGGGCCAGACCCGCAAGAAGAACGGCAAGGAGCTGACCCTGCGCTTCGTCATGCCGTCCGGCCTGCAGCTCACCAAGTCCGAGGCCGAGCTCGTCCAGAACATGCTGGCCCAGGTCGGCATCAAGGTCACCCTCCACGCGGTGCCCAGCGACGACTACTTCACCAAATACATCATCCCCGGCAACTACGACATCACCGCCTTCAGCTACGTGGGCACGCCCTTCCCCATCTCCAGCGGTTACGGCCAGTACGCCAACGCCACCAAAGACTCCAAGGGCCAGCCGCAGTGGAACGCCAACCTCGGCCGGATCGGCTCCCCGCAGATCGACGCCGCCATGGGCAAGGCGACCGCCGAGCTCGACGACGCCCAGGCCATCGCCGACACCAACGCCGCCGACAGGCTGATCTGGGAGGCGGTGAACGTGGTGACGCTCTACCAGCGCCCGCAGAACGTCGCGGTCAAGAACACCGTCGCCAACTACGGCGCCCGCGGCTTCTACGACCTGAGATACCAGGACATCGGCTTCGTGGGCTGACGCTGTCCGGCGCCGGCCGGCCTGCGTTCTGTCAGGACGACGGTGTAGAAATTAGGGCCATGGCTATCTCTGTGACCTGGCCTCAGGTGCTGGCGTGGCGGCTGGGACGGCAGTTCGTCGACCCGGCGGCCGGGCCCGACGCGGTGTCGGTGGTACGGCGGCTCACCGGGGTGCAGGCCCAGGTGGCCTCCTCGGCGGAGCTGGCGGTTGCCGTACGGCACGCCGCCCCCCGCCCCGGCGAGATCGACCGGGCCCTGTGGCAGGAGCGCACCCTGGTCAAGACCTGGACGGCGCGCGGCACCCTGCACCTGGTCCCCGCCGACGAACTGGCCTCCTACACCGCCGTCCTGGGCGCCTTCCGAAACTGGGACAAGGGGTCCTGGCAGCGTGGCCACGGCGTCACCGCCGCCGAGGTCGCCGCCATCCTCGACGCGGTCCCCAAGGCGCTCGACGGCCACACGCTCACCCGCGAGGAGCTGGTGGAGAGGGTCATCGAGGTCACCGGCGACGCCCACCTCAAGGAGGCGCTCACCTCCGGCTGGGGCGCCCTGCTCAAGCCGCTCAGCTTCCTCGGCGAGCTCTGCTACGGCCCGCCGCGCGGGAGCAAGGTGACCTTCGTCAGCCCCCGCGACTGGGTGCCCGGCTGGCCGGCGGAGCCGCTCTCGCCGGAGGAGGGCGGCGTGCGCCTGGTCCGGTCCTTCCTCGGCGCCCACGGTCCCGGCGCCCCCGAGACCTTCGACACCTGGCTCTACCGGGGCGGCGCGCGCAAGGCGATGCTGCGCGGCTGGTTCGCCGACCTCGCCCCCGAGCTCGCCGAGGTCGAGGTGGAGGGCCGTCCCATGGTCGTGCTCGCCGAGCATCTCGACGACCTGGCCACGGCCCGGCCGTCCACCGGGGTCCACCTGCTGCCCGGCTTCGACCAATACATCCTCGGCGCCCCCCGCGACCTCGAAGCCCTCCTGCCGAAGGAGGCCCGGCCCAAGGTCAGCCGGGCCGCCGGCTGGATCTCCCCGGTCGTGGTCCACCAGGGCCGGGTGGCCGGAGTCTGGGAGGCGAAGAACGGCGAGATCACCCTCGACCTTCTGGAGGACGTCCCCGCCGCCGCCCTGGCCGCCGAGACCCGTCGGGTCGCCGCGCTGCTGGCCTGAGCCCGCCGCCGGCCGCCTGCTCAGGCCCGTTCCCGGCCGAGGCGGAAGCGGACCCGGTCGCCGGGGCGGAGCTGGGCGGCGCCGGCGAGGTCGGCCGAGACGAGGACGGCGATCACCGGATAGCCGCCCGTCGGCGGGTGGTCGGCGAGGAAGACGATCGGCCGCCCGTCGGGCGGCACCTGGAGGGCGCCGGCGACCATGCCCTCGCTGGGCAGCTCCCCGCCGCGGGCGCGCTCCAGGCGGGCGCCCTCCAGCCGCACGCCGACCCGGTTGCTGTCCTGGCTCACCAGATACGGCTGCGCGCACAGGGCCGCCAGCGCCCCGGGGACGAACCAGTCGTCGCGGGGGCCCGGCAGGATCCGCAGCACATCCGGCCGGGCGGCGGGGAGCGGCGCCGCGTCCACGGTGATGGGGGGCAGGGCGCCGGTCGGCCCCACGGGCAGGACCGTGCCGGCCCGGAGCGGAGCGGGGCCGAGACCGGACAGGGAGTCGGTCGAGCGGCTCCCCATGGTGACGGGCGCGTCGACGCCGCCCCGGACCGCGACGTAGGTCCGCAGGCCGGTGGAGGGCAGCGCCACCCGCAGCTCGCCGCCCGGCGGCACCCAGAACGGCGCGGCCATCCCCGGCCGGACCACCCCGCCCGGCCGGCGCAGCTCCAGCGGACAGGGGGCGCCGGTGACGGCGGCCCAGGCCCCGCCGGTGAAGCGCAGCCGGGCGCCGCCGAAGGTCAGCTCGATCCCGGCGGCGCCCTCCGGATTGCCGACCAGACGGTTGGCCAGCCGCAGGCTCGGCGCGTCGGCGGCGCCGGAGCGCGGCACGCCGAGGTGGCCGTGGCCGGGGCGGCCGAGATCCTGCACGGTGGCGTACGGTCCCGGTGCGACGACCTCGATCATGGGCCGGTGACCGCCTGGAAGCGCACCCGCGTGCCCGGCGTCAGTACGGCGGGCGGATCGGCGCTCACGTCCCACACCGCCATGAGGGAGCGCCCGAGCAGCCGCCAGCCCCCGGGCGAGGCCGAGGGGTAGACCGCCGAGTAGGGGCCGGCGATCGCCACGGAGCCGGCGGGCACCGAGGTCCGGGGGGTGGGCAGCCGGGGCACGTGCAGCACCGGGTCCAGGCCGGTGAGGTAGGCGAACCCCGGGGCGAAGCCGAGCCAGCCCACCACCAGCTCCCGCCGGGTGTGCCGCTCGACGACCTCTCCGGCGGACAGCCCGCTCAGGGCGGCCACGTCGTCCAGGTCGGCGCCGTCGTAGACCACCGGGACCGTCACCGTCCTCCGGGCGGCGGGGGAGCCGGCTCCGGCCTCGCGCGCCGTACCGAGCAGGAGGGACAGGCGGGAGCGGAGCCGGGACAGGTCGGCGCCCGGTGCGACGACGAGGACGGTCGCCGGGCCGGGCACGATCTCGACCACCCCGGCCGGCCGGCCCTCCCGCAGGAGGGCGTCCAGCCGGTGGGAGACCTCCAGTGACCCGGTCTCCACCAGCAGGGCGTGCTCCCCGGCCCGGCGGATCGGCTCCCCGCGCCCCGGGGCTCCCCCGGCGGGAGTCTCCGCGGGGGGCTCCGCCGGGAGGGAGATGCTCTGCCCATGGGTCTCGTCCGCCCCGAGGGGCGCGCCCGCTCCCTCCGGGCGGTGCTCCGGCGTCTCCGCGGGGCGGGCGTCGCCGGGGTGTGCTCTCTCCGGACCGGCCGGCGGACGGTGCTCCGGTGCTTGCGCGGGGCGGGCGTCGCCCGGGCCGTGCCGGGGGAGGGGCCCGCCGGTCACCGCTCCTGCCTCACGTGAACGCCTTCAGCGTCACCCCGGCCGCGGCCAGGCCGTCACGGACGGCCCGCGCCAGCAGCACGGCGTCAGGGGTGTCGCCGTGCACGCAGATCGAGCGGGCGTCCACCGGGACCTGCGAGCCGTCCACCGCGGTCACCGTGTGGGCGGTCGCCATGCGCACCGCCCGGGCCGCGACCTCGGCGGGGTCGTGCAGCACCGCGCCGGGTGAGCGGCGGGGGACCAGGGCCCCCGAGGGGGTGTAGGCGCGGTCGGCGAAGGCCTCGGTGACGGTGGCGACGCCCTCCCGGGCGGCGATCTCATGGACGGCCGAACCGGGCAGGGTGAGCACCGGCAGGCCGCGGTCGTAGTCGGCCACGGCCTCCACGACCGCGTCGGCCTGCTCGGGGTCGCGGCAGATCCGGTTGTAGAGCGCGCCGTGCGGCTTGACGTAGGAGACCCGGCCGCCCATCGCCCTGGCGATCCCGTCCACCGCCGCCAGCTGGTAGAGCACCTCGGCGCAGAGCTCCTCCGGGTCCACCTCCATCTCGCGCCGCCCGAACCCGGCCAGGTCCCGGTAGGACACCTGGGCGCCGATTGCCACGCCCCGGTCCACCGCCGCCGCGCAGGTGCGGCGGATGGTCAGCGGGTCGCCGGCGTGGAACCCGCAGGCGATGTTCGCGCTGGTCACCAGGTCGAGCAGGGCCATGTCGTCGCCCAGCCGCCAGATTCCGAAACCCTCGCCGAGGTCGGCGTTGAGGTCGATCATCATGGCTCACCTACATCGGAGGCTCGTCGGGAATGTCGGCGATGTCGTCGAGGGCGATGGCCAGCTCCTCGGGGTCGTCACCGATCCGTTCGGCGATCTCGATCAGCACGTGCAGCACGTCGTGCCGGTCGTGGCCGAGATCCAGCAGCCGCTGGGCGGCCTCCCACAGCTGCGGCGGGTCGCCCTCCCAGAGCCGACCGGCGATCTCCTCGTGCCAGGCGAGGTGCTCGTCGTAGTCGGGCCGGTCGAGCTCGCCGCCGTGGTCGATGCCCAGCAGGACCCGCCGGTCGGTCTCGTCGGCCGGGTTGAGCAGGTCGAGCTTGATCTCGCCGTGCGTGCCCTGCAGGAACGGGAACGCGAACACCCGCCGGGCCAGCGCCGACAGGTCGCCGTCCGGCAGCAGCCGGTCCAGCAGGTCGCGGTCGAGGCCGAAGGTGGTCGGGTCGCGGTAGGTCTCGGCGAACCTGGCCGTGGCCTCCCAGATCCCGTCGAGCGTGGCGCGCAGGCCCTCCTCGGCCAGGCCGGTCCGGCGCGCGGCGAAGCGTGCCCAGGCCCCCAGCACGTAGGGGACGGCCTCCTGCTCGGCCGGGCTGAGCATGACCTTGCGCGGCAGCCAGTCGAGCAGGAACGTCTGGCACTTGGTCGGGCTCACCCGCAGCGGGCGGCCGAAGTCCTGGTCGCAGCCGTAGTCGATGATGTGGTCGGCGCACCGCGAGGCCGCCGACGGGTCCGACAGGTGCTCGGCCGCGTCCGAGGAGAGGAACTCCGCCGCCAGCATCGCCCGGCGGTCGCGGCTGTAGGGGGCCTCGCTGTGGAGCGGGGCCGGGCGCTTGCGGCCGGGCGGCAGGGCCTTGATCCGGGACCGGGCGAAGGCGTGGTAGGCGCTGTAGCTGTCGCTGACCGGCGCGGTCGTCCGGCGGTCGCCGTAGTCCACGGTGGCCTTCATCGCCGACTCCAGCAGCGCCCTGGCCTGCTGCGGCTCGATCTCCTCGAACCTCAGCATCGGGTTGGCCTCGGCCTCGGCCCCGGCCTGCTCCAGGAGCTTGTCCACGTGCGAGGAGACCCAGGCGTCGCGGGCGATCCCCCGCATGTTGTAGTCGACGACCACGACCAGCGCGTGCCGGTCCTCGCCGCTGTCGGCGCCGCGGTAGGCGAAGGTGCACACCACGGTGTCCTGGTCGCCGTAGGCGTCGCGGGAGACGTAGCAGCCGGCCGGCTTGACCGCGCCCAGCCGGTCGGCCCAGCGGGGCCTGGCCACGTCGCGCTCGATGAGCGCCAGCGCGGCGCCCTCGGCCTTGGCGGCCTGGCGGGCCGTGCCGAGGTAGGCCAGCGCGATCAGCAGGGTCAGCGCGGCGGGGGACCCCGCCTTGGCGGCGTAGTCGACCAGCCCCTCGCCGAGGACCTGCTCGGCGTCCCCGCGCCGCAGCCGCCGTCCCCACCAGGCCCCGACCATGTCGGAGACCATGAGCTCGGCGTCCAGCGGGCTGCGCACGGCCAGCAGTTCGCGAGCGGCGAGCAGCATCTCGGAGAACACCTCGTCCGGGGACTGGCTCTCCCTAGGGTCTCGACGGTGTCGCCGGCTCAAGCGGCCTCCCCCGTCGGCCGTATGAGCCCAGTGCCGCCGCGCTGATTGGCTCGCTCGCTCCGCTCGCTCACGTCCCAACCTTCTCGCATTCCCGGGCCAGACGGTGCGTGGAACACGGCCCGGTGATCCCGATGTTACCGGGGACTTCGCGGTGGCGGCGCGGAGTTCACGCGGGCGAGCAGATGCTCGCGGGCCACGCGCTCGATCACCTCGGGTGTCGCGTCGACCCCCAGATGCTCGGCGCAGGCTCTCACATCGGCCACGCACCGTGCCACGGTGCCAAGGGGGACGGTGAGGAACTCGGAGGCCAGACGGGCGCTCACCGGGTCCTGGAACGTCGTTGTGCCGCCGGTGAAGCGGATGGCGAGTGCGGGCATGGGCGTCGCATTCCTCCGGTTTTCCCGGGGAGCATCCCCCGGATGGACGGCGGGGACGTGCGTTCTCATTCCACAACTTATCGCGCGAGTGTCAACCCTTAAGTGGGTGACATGCGAAGCTGACCCCAACCCTGACTCGATTTGTCGACCCGGGAGTAAACGAGTGTTCGCGAAGGGGCAGCCAAATCGCCAATCAGTCAGTAGCCTGATCTTGCTTGGGACGCTGAAGGAGATGAGGTGGGCAGTTGTCGGGACGGTCCGGCTTGATCCTGCTAGGGTCCTGGCCGCATACGTTCGAAGGCGTCAGCGATGATCACGCTGGTGCCCCGGGAGGGCGGTGGGGGCGGCGTCACGCCCAGGCCGGCGCAGGTCGGCGGGGGCGAGGACGTGAAGCGGGCGGGAGCGTCCGGGAGCGGGCCGCCCGCACCCCGGTGCGGCCGTCGCGGCGACCCCTGGAGGGGGGCGGACGCGATGGGGGGCGGCACCGCCGTCCCGCTCCGGCGCGATGCCGGTCGGGTGGCGCCCGGGCCGGGGACCCGGCGCGTTAGCGTGGGGGGCCCGGGCTTCGGGACCGGGAGCTCCGCGGGATGCGCCGACCGCATCATGGGCGGGGCTTCCGTCCGCGTGCACCCATCGCCGATGATGTACTGCAGGATCCGGTCCCCCGGAGCTGCGCTACGCCAATTCGCAAGTTTGGAGATGTGCCTCGTGGGAGACCCTGGCACGCGACGGAGGTGCCGACTGTGAGCGCCGAAACCTCCGTGCCCCGTCCCCGGGAGTCGGGTGTGGACATCTCAGACCCCGGCCTGTTGCAGGGCCTGTTGTCGCAGTCGCCGTTCGCCTTCGCGTTCTTCGACCCCGAGGGCCGGTTCCAGCGGGTCGACGAGGTCTTCGCCGACGTGGTCGGCCTGCCGGTCGAGCGCCTGGTCGGCCGGGCCCCGGGCGAGCTGCTCTCCGCCGACCTCACCGCGCTGGTGGAGGGGTCGGTCCGCGGCGTCGTCGAGGGGACCGGGGTCGAGTCCGACCAGCGGATCCGGGTGCGCACCTCCGACGGGCAGACCCGTCACTGGTCGCTGACCTTCTCCCCGATCCACGACGACAAGGGCGCGCTGCGCGCGGTCTGCCTGGTCGGCGTGGACATCACCGACAGCAGGCAGGTCGAGGAGGACCTGCGGCGCAGCGAGGAGCGCTACCGCTCGCTGGTCGAGGCCCAGTCCCAGCTCGTGTGGATCACCGCCCCCACCGGGGCCGTGGCGGAGGACGCGCCGCAGTGGCGCGCCATCACCGGCCAGGGCCTGGAGGAATACCTCGCCCACGGATGGCTGGAGGCCGTCCACCCCGACGACCGCCCGCACGCGGAGGAGGCCTGGCGCGAGGCCCTGCGCGGCCGGACCATGTTCGAGTGGAACTACCGGGTCCGCACCCGGGCCAGCGGCTACCGCCACTTCGAGGTGCGCGCGGTGCCGATCATCCGGCACGGCCGGGTGGTCGAGTGGGTGGGCGCCAACACCGACGTCACCCCGCAGCGCGAGGCCGAGGAGATGCGGGGCAGGCTCACCGACCAGCTCGGCGCCGCCGCCCTGCGGACGGCGCGGCTGCAGGGCGCCACGGCGCAGCTCGCCGAGGCGCTCACCGTCGAACAGGTCGTCCAGGTCATCATCGACGTGGGCCGTACGGCGCTGGCGGCCGACCGTTCGGCCGTGGCCCTGCTCGACGTCGAGCGGGCCGCGCTGAAGCTGGTCAACAGCGGCGGCATCCCGGACGTCCCCGGCGCGCCCGGCGAGGAGATCCCGCTGTCGCACTCCAGCGTGATGACCATGGCGGTCAACAGCCGCCGTCCGGTCTTCGCCGAGTCGCCCGACAGCCTGCGCGCCCAGCTCGTGGACGCCGGCGGTGACGAGGAGACCGTCACCGGCTTCATCGCCCACAGCGACGAGCGGGCCTGGGTGGGCCTGCCGCTGCTGGCCGCGGGACGCGCGCTCGGCGCGCTGCGGTTCTCCTTCACCCGTCCGCAGAAGATCTCCCAGGAAGACGGGGTGTTCCTGGAGGCGCTCGCCGGGCAGTGCGCCCTGGCCGTGGAGCGGGCCACCCTGTTCGAGCGCGAGCACCGCACCGCCGAGACGCTCCAGCGCAGCCTCCTGCCCGACCGCCTGCCGGTGGTGCGCGGCCTGGTGCTGGCCCAGCGCTTCCGCTCGGGCAGCCGCCACGTGCAGGTCGGCGGCGACTGGTACGACGCGTTCGTCCTGCAGGACGGCCGGGTCGCGGCGGTGGTCGGCGACGTCATGGGCAAGGGCGTCAAGGCCGCGGCCGGCATGGGCCGCATCCGCAACGCCATGCGGGCCCTGGCGCTGACCAACCCGCCGCCCGCGGCGGTCCTCACCGGCCTGGACCGGGTCTTCGAGGCCACAGAGGAGGAAGAGCAGGTCACGACCCTCGCCTACATGGTCGTGGAGCCCGGCACGGGAGAGGGCACGCTGGCGCTGGCCGGCCACCCGCCGCCGCTGCTGGTCTCACCGCAGGGCATGCCGCTGCTGTGCGAGGGCGAGCCGGGCACCCCGCTCGGCTGGCCGACGAGCCGCAGGCAGTTCCGCTTCTGCGTCCCGCCCGGCCACACCGCCGTCCTGTATTCGGACGGTCTGGTGGAGAACCGGAAGCGTGGGCTGGATGCCGGTCTTGCTGAACTTTGCTCTGTTGTGACCGAAGCGCCGCCCGAAGTCGTGGGAAGCCCGCACATGTTGCTGGATTTCCTCGTTGATCGGATGCTGTCAGGATATGAGCAGGATGATGACGTCACGGTGCTGGCGATCCATGTCCCTCCGGCCACGAAGAGTGACTGAATGAAACAGTCATAACGGTTGCTTTCGGGTATCGGTGCCCCGCTTCCGTACGCACTACTCTCTTGGTCGGCCTAGGGTGGAGGGCAACCGCCAGGAGGCGGCCGTATGGATCACGGTGTCGTGTCACAATGCTGGACAGGTGCGTCGCGGTTCGCGCGGCCTCGTTCATCATCACAACTAGAGGTAACCGCCCCTAGTGGGCATCTGGGTCCATTCTCGTCACGCTTTCCTTCGAGAGGTGTTCGTGTCGCCTGCAAGTTCGACTCGCTCGAAGCCATCCGAGCTGAACGAGCCCGTCATTCAGCAGCTGATGGAGCGGGGGCGCTCGCAGGGGTTCCTCGAGTCCGAGGATGTCCGCAAGGCCGTCGAGGAAGCGGACATCCCGATGGCGCAGGTCGCTGGAATCCTGCGTAGCCTCAGCAAAGAGGGCATCACCGTACGGCTGACCGCTGAGGACTCCGCGGCCCCCAAGAAGTCCCGGACTTCGAACAAGCGCCGCACCCCTGCCGCTCCCGCCACCGTCAAGAAGACCAAGACCGCCGCGGCGGCCAAGGAGCAGCCGGAGACCGTCACCGCGGTCGTCGGCGGCTCCGAGTCCGCGCCCGCGGCCAAGAAGCCGACGGCTCCCGCCAAGAAGGTCGCCCCGGCTGCCAAGAAACCGATCCCCGGTCCGCCGAAGAAGGCCGGACCCGAGGCGCCCGCGCCCACGGCCAAGTCCGAGCCCAAGCCGAAGGTGGCCGGCGGCGAGGACGACGAGGTCATCGAGCTCGAGGACGACGTCGAGATCGAGGACTTCGACCTCGAGGTCGAGGTCGAAGTCGAGATCGAGGCTGAGACCGAGGCCGAGGTCGAGGTCGAGGAGGAGCCGAAGGCCGAGGCCGTCGGGCAGAACGAGGACGAGGTCCTCATCCTCTCCGACGACGACGACGACGCTCCCGTGCCGCAGGTCGCCGCCGCCGGTGCCACTGCCGACCCGGTCAAGGACTACCTCAAGCAGATCGGCAAGGTCCCCCTGCTCAACGCCGAGCAGGAGGTCGAGCTCGCCAAGCGCATCGAGGCCGGCCTGTTCGCCGAGGAGCAGCTGGGCACCGACGGCGACAGGCTCCCGGTGGACGTCCGCGCCGAACTCGAATGGATCGCCGAAGACGGGCGCCGGGCCAAGAACCACCTGCTGGAGGCCAACCTCCGTCTGGTGGTCTCGCTGGCCAAGCGCTACACCGGCCGTGGCATGCTCTTCCTGGACCTGATCCAGGAGGGGAACCTGGGCCTGATCCGTGCGGTCGAGAAGTTCGACTACACCAAGGGCTACAAGTTCTCCACCTACGCCACGTGGTGGATCCGGCAGGCGATCACCCGGGCCATGGCCGACCAGGCGCGGACCATCCGCATCCCGGTCCACATGGTGGAAGTGATCAACAAGCTGGCCCGTGTCCAGCGGCAGATGCTGCAGGACCTGGGCCGCGAGCCGACCCCCGAGGAGCTGGCCCGCGAGCTCGACATGACCCCTGAGAAGGTCGTCGAGGTCCAGAAGTACGGCCGTGAGCCGATCTCCCTGCACACCCCGCTGGGTGAGGAGGGCGACAGCGAGTTCGGTGACCTCATCGAGGACTCCGAGGCGATCGTCCCGGCCGACGCGGTCAGCTTCACGCTCCTGCAGGAGCAGCTCCACTCCGTTCTGGACACCTTGTCCGAGCGCGAGGCGGGCGTGGTCTCGATGCGTTTCGGCCTGACCGACGGTCAGCCCAAGACGCTGGACGAGATCGGCAAGGTCTACGGGGTGACGCGCGAGCGCATCCGGCAGATCGAGTCCAAGACCATGTCCAAGCTCCGTCACCCGTCCCGGTCCCAGGTCCTGCGCGACTACCTCGACTGAGACTCCGCGGCACAGGGCCCGCGCCACACGGCGCGGGCCCTGTCGCGTTACGGCGGAGCGGCGGCCCGGTGCCCCGGCCTCGGGACGGCGCGCCGACCCGGCTCCGGCCGGAGGAGGAGACCCGCACCGGAGGCCGCGCCGCGGGTCACACCGTGATGTCGAGGCTCCACGGCCGCCTGCCGGTGGGAGGCGGGCCGAGGGTGACGGCGTGGCCGAGGTCGTCCAGAATCTTGACCAGCTCCTCCGGCGTCTGAGGATCGCAGCCGGCCTCCAGCAGGGAGCGGGCGACCACGCCCCGGGTGGCCTTGGCCATGTGGGTGACGACCTTGCCGTCCCTGAAGACCCGCACCGCGACCGCCCGGCCGCCGGGCTGCCAGGCCGTCGCGTAGCTGCTGGAGCGCAGGTCCACCACCAGGCCGGGCCGGGCGTCCAGGACCGGTGTGACAGCCCGGCGCCAGTAGGCTCCCAGCCCACCCATCGGCGGCAGGCGCACGCCCATGGCCAGGCGGTACGGTGGCACCCGGTCGCCGATCCGGAGCAGGCCCCAGAGCCCGGAGAAGATCAGAACGCTCTCCGCCGCCCGCCCGGCCGCCCCGGGCGACAGCGAGGCCAGGCCCAGGTTGTCGTAGAGGACGCCGGTGTAGAGCTCGGCGGCCGTCAGGGTGGGCGCGGTCCGCAGAGCCCGGTCCTTGTCGAGCTCGCCGAGCTGTCCCGGCGACAGTCCGAGCACGGCCGGCGCCTCGGGCCTGTCGCAGAGCGCGGTGAGCGCCTCCACGACGGCCTCCCTGGACGCGTTCAGGGAGGGGAAGCTCAGCCGGGACAGGTCGAGAGCGGGGCCGTCGCCCAGCTCGGCCTTCCCCTCCGACGGTGGTAGCAGAATCAACACAGTCGCCGAGCGTAGTGCGGGGGGCGGGGAGCTAGGATCTCCGGCCATGAACGACGACGTTTTCGACCGCCTCGTCGACCGGGCCTGGCCGGCGTTCCACCGGGTGGACGTGGGCGGATGGGTGCTGCGCGCCGCGGACGGGGTGACCAAGCGGGCCAACTCGGTGCTGCCGCTCGGGGAGCCGGAGAACCTGGGCGAGGCCGTCGCCGAGGCGGAGAAGTTCTACGCCGACCGGGGGCTGCCGTGCGTGTTCTCCGTGGGCGCGGGCGCGTCCGGCGGGCTGGACGCGGAGCTGCGGGCGCGTGATTATCGGTTGGTGGACCCCACGCTGGTCATGACGGCGCCGCTGACGCACGCCGTACCGGCCGGGGGAGGGGTCGAGCTCGTGCCGGCGCCCTCACAGGCGTGGCTGGACACCTGGTGGAGCGTGGACGGGAGGTTCGGTGACGAGGGGCTGGCGACGGCCGGACGGATCCTCACCGGCGTGCCCGCCGTATACGCCTCGCTGGGGCGGCAGGCCGTCGGGCGGGGTGTCGTCCAGGGAGAGTGGTTCGGGATCTACTGCATGGCCGTGGCGCCGGAGGCCCGGCGCCGGGGGCATGGGCGGGAGATACTGCGCGCCCTGCTCTCACATGCGTGGGAGCAGGGCGCGCAGAAGGCATATCTCGTCGTGGTGGAGTCGAACACCGCGGCCCGGTCGCTCTACGGACAGCAGGGCTTCACGGTGTCCGGCCGATATCACTATCGGGTCCGGTGATTCCTACCGTTCGTCATTGCTTGCGGTCGAAGGGGTGTCGCTGAGGCGTGCCGACTCGTCCTGGATGTCGGCGCCCTTGGCTCTGAGCACAGCTACGTGCTGCCGCCCGTGGTGGGCGCAGAAGAGCAGCTCCCCACCTACGGGCAGGGTTGCGCGGATGTAGGCCTGGGCGCCACACCGGTCACAGCGGTCCGTGGCCTTCAGCTGCTTGGCGGGGGCGAGAGTTCCAGTCACGTATCGCCTTTCAGGTCATCCCCGTGTGGAGGATCTGGCGTCAGTCACTTGAGAGAACATCTAACCCGATGCGAACGTTCCCAACCGACCCCCGGCTACGCCGAGAGCGGAAAGTGTCCGAAAGTAACGGCGGGCACGCCGGAAGTAACGCTGTTGGGACCCTGATGGCAAGCTTGTACGCGCCGCGCCGGGAAGAACGGTAGGCTGCGCACACGTGTTCGAGCAGAGTGGGAGTGGGTGTGACCGCAGTTAGCGTGGAGGCGGGTTATACAGCCCGTCATCTGTCGGTTCTGGAGGGTCTCGAAGCCGTCCGCAAACGCCCGGGCATGTACATCGGGTCCACCGACAGTCGCGGTCTCATGCACTGTCTCTGGGAGATCGTGGACAACGGGGTCGACGAGGCCCTGGCCGGTTACTGCACCCGCATCGAGGTCGAGCTGCACGCCGACGGGTCGATCGAGGTCCGTGACAACGGCCGCGGCATCCCGGTGGACATCGAGCCCAAGAGCGGTCTGGCCGGAGTCGAGCTCGTCTACACCAAGCTGCACGCGGGCGGGAAGTTCGGCGGCGGCTCCTACGCCGCCTCCGGCGGCCTGCACGGCGTCGGCGCCTCCGTGGTCAACGCCCTGTCGTCCCGGCTGGACGTCGAGGTCGACCGCGACGGCCAGATCCACGAGATGAGCTTCCGCAGGGGCGTCCCCGGCGTCTTCGACGGCGACGGGCCCACCGCCAAGTTCAAGAAGAAGTCCGGCCTGCGCGACGGCGGCAAGCTCACCCGCAAGGTGACCGGCACCCGCGTCCGCTTCTGGGCCGACCGCCAGATCTTCCTGCCCGAGGCCGAGGTCTCCCTCGACGAGATCCACGTCCGCCTCCGCCAGACCGCCTTCCTGGTCCCCGGCCTCACCCTGGCCGTGCGCGACAGCCGCGGCGAGGAGGTGACCGAGGAGGAGTTCCACTTCGACGGGGGCATCTCGGAGTTCACCGAGTTCCTCGCCCGCGACGAGGCCGTCTGCCAGGTGCTGCGGCTGCAGGGCGTCGGCCACTTCCACGAGACCGTGCCGGTCCTCGACGACCTGGGGCACATGACCCCCACCGAGGTCCAGCGCGAGCTCACCGTGGACGTCGCGCTGCGCTGGGGCAAGGGCTACGACAGCACCGTCCGCTCCTTCGTCAACGTGATCGCCACCCCCAAGGGCGGCACCCACGTCAACGGCTTCGAGCGCGCCCTGGTCCGCACCCTCAACGAACAGCTGCGCGAGACCCGCCTGCTGAAGAACGGCGACGCCCCGGTCACCCGGGAGGACATCCTGGAGGGCCTCACCGGCGTGGTGACCGTCCGGGTGCCCGAGCCGCAGTTCGAGGGGCAGACCAAGGAGGTCCTGGGCACCGCGGCGGCCTCGCGGATCGTCGCCCACGTGGTCTCCCGTGAGCTCAAGGAGCTGTTCGCCAATCCCTCGCGCGCGCTCAAGCCGCAGCTCCGGGCGGCCCTGGAGAAGATCGTCGCAGCCGCGAAGGCCCGCATCGCGGCCCGCGAGCACCGCGACAACCAGCGGCGCAAGACCGCCCTGGAGAACTCGGCGCTCCCGGCCAAGCTGGTCGACTGCCGCAGCGACGACGTGGACCGCAGCGAGCTGTTCATCGTCGAGGGCGACTCGGCGCTGGGCACCGCCCGCGCCGCCCGCGACTCGGAGTTCCAGGCGCTGCTGCCGATCCGCGGCAAGATCCTGAACGTGCAGAAGGCGTCCGTCGCCGACATGCTCAAGAACGCCGAGTGTGCCGCGATCATCCAGGTCATCGGCGCGGGCTCGGGCCGCTCGTTCGACATCGAGGCCGCCCGCTACGGCAAGGTCATCCTGATGGCCGACGCCGACGTGGACGGCGCGCACATCCGCTGCCTGCTGCTGACCCTGTTCCACCGCTACATGAGGCCGATGGTCGAGGCCGGTCGCGTCTTCGCCGCCGTCCCGCCGCTGCACCGGATCGAGGTCACCAACCCCGGCCGCGGGCAGAGCAAATACGTCTACTGCTACTCCGACGCCGAGCTGCACCGGGTCCTGCGTGACCTGGAGCGCCGCGGCAAGCGCTGGAAGGACCCGGTGCAGCGCTACAAGGGTCTGGGCGAGATGGACGCCGACCAGCTGGCCGAGACGACCATGGAGCCCCGGCACCGGACCCTGCGCCGGGTCAGGATCGAGGACATCGAGGAGGCCGAGCGCATCTTCGATCTCCTGATGGGCAGCGACGTGGCCCCCCGCCGGGAGTTCATCGTGGGCAGCGCGGCCGAGATCGACCGCGACCACATCGACGCCTAGGACACCGCCCGCAGGCCCGCCCGTCCGGCCACCGGCCCTCCATGGGCCGGTCCGGCGGGCGGCCCGCTCCCGGCCGTCCTCACCCGACCGTCCCGGCCGGGCGCCATCGCGGCCCCTGCGAGCCCTGGAGTTCAACGGCCGCCGGCCGTCCGGGGTACGCCGTTCAGTGACCGGTACGGCCACCGGCCGTCTGGGGCGCGCCGTCAGCGGCGGGTACGGTCACCGGCCGGTGGGTCCGTGCCCGCGCCGTGGCCACGCGCCGGATCCCCGGCGCGTGGCGGGCTCCGCCGGGGCGGGGCGGGGCGTCACGTCAGGTCGACCGGCCCGAGCTTGCCGGTGCGCACGTCGTAGATGGCGCCTCCGATGGCCAGCTCCCGGGGGAGGAACGGGCTGGTCCTGATGCGCGTCAGGTCATGGCGCAGGGCGGCGTCCTGGTCGGGGACAGTGTGGAACTCCAGGCTCCGGGTGTCGACACCGTGCTGGGCGGCGAGCTTGTGCACGTCGTCGTCGGTGCTCTTCGCCATGCCGCAGTCGGTGTGCGGCATGACCAGCACCCGTTCCACGCCCAGCAGGTAGACCGCCAGCACGAGCGTCCGCAGTACGTCGTCGGTGACCCGGGCTCCGGCGTTGCGCAGGATCTTGGCGTCGCCCGGCTTCAGGCCGAACACCCCCAGCGGGTTGATCCGGGAGTCCATGCAGGTCACCACCGCCAGGCCGCGCGCTGCCCTACCGGTCAGCGCCGAGTCGGTGAATGTGGCGGAGAACTCCTCGTTCGCGGCCAGCAGGTCATCGAAGGCACTCACGTGAACATCCCTTGCTCGACGGTAGCGGTATCAACGAATCAATAATCCTGCATGCCCGTTTCGTGGATGTTTCCGGGGGTCATGCCGGCGCGACTTCGGGAAGATCCCACAATTGGCCCTCACCATGAGTGATGATGTCGTGACGTGAAGTGCGGCAACCTGGAGAGGGTCATGAGCAGGATCGAATCCCTGGCCGAATATCTGCGTGCCGAGGGCAGGCGGAAGCTGGACCGGGTGGAGGTCCGCGACGGGGGCCGCAACGCCCGTTCGGCGCTCGCCCTGCTCGACGCGGCGGCCTACACCCAGTCGCTCGACGACGACGATCCGCTCCTGGCGGTGCTCGTGGAGGCCGGATGCTACGGCCCGCACGGCTTCGACGACTTCCAGCCGGACGGGCGGATCACGGGGCTCGTCCGTTCGTGGGAGTCCGGTGAGCCCTGGCAGCTGCTGCTGGCGATCCGGTCCGCGCTCCAGGGCTCACTGGCCTGACCGGGGAGGAATACCGCCGAGATCCCGGGGGACACTGTCATCGGCTTCATGATGGTGTCGTCATTGAGGAGGAAACCGTGGCAATCGCGCGGATGCGGTCAGTCGTCCTCGACTGTCCGGACCCCAAGCGCCTTGCTGACTTCTACAGCGCGCTCCTGGGCTGGGAGATCACTTCCGTCGAGGACGACTGGGTGGTCGTCACCAACGGGCAGCCAGGACGGCTCTGCTTCCAGCTCGCCGAGGACCACCAGCCGCCGGACTGGCCCAACCCCGACCGGCCCCAGCAGCTGCACCTGGACCTGACGGTGGACGACCTCGACAGGGCCGAGGCCGAGGCCCTCGCGCTGGGCGCGGTCAAACACCGGCACCAGCCGGGCGAGAACGACGGGTTCCG
The DNA here is from genome assembly GCF_053588315.1 of Streptosporangium sp. NPDC003464. Classification (NCBI taxonomy): domain Bacteria; kingdom Bacillati; phylum Actinomycetota; class Actinomycetes; order Streptosporangiales; family Streptosporangiaceae; genus Streptosporangium; species Streptosporangium sp. NPDC003464. The sequence goes on from NZ_JBSFPS010000091.1 coordinate 22,871, forward strand.
GGTCTTCCTCGATCCGGCCGGGCATCCGTTCTGCTTCTGCGTGGACTAGGTCCCCGCCGGACGTGAGAAGCCGGCGAAGTCAGAGCCAGCCCTGGTCGCGGGCGAGCACGAACGCCTCGGCCCTGCTCGACACGCCGAGCTTGGTGACGATGGCGGCCATGTAGTTGCGCACGGTGCCGTTCGACAGGTGGGTGCGCCTGGCGATCACCGCGACCGGAGTGTCATACTCCGCCAGCCTCAGCACGTCGAGCTCGCGCGGCGTCAGCGGGCACTCCGGCGCGGTGAGCGCGTCCGCGGCCAGCGCCGGGTCGACGTAGCGGCCGCCCGCGTGCACCCGTCTTATCACGTCGGCCAGCGCCCCACCGGGCGATCCCTTGGGCAGGAATCCCTTGGCCCCGGCCTCCAGCGCCCGCTTGAGCAGGGGCGGCCGGCCGTACCCGGTGAGGATGACGACGGCGCAGGAGGGCAGCGCGGCGGCGAGCTCGGCGCTGACCTCCAGCCCGCCGAGCGCGGGCATCTCCAGGTCGACCACGGCCACGTGGGGGCGGTGGGCCAGCGCCGCCTCCACCGCCGCCCGGCCGTCGGCCGCCTGCGCCACCACCTCCAGGTCGCCTTCGAGGCCGAGCAGGGCCGCCAGCGCCGACCTGATCAGCTCCTCGTCGTCGGCGAGCAGGACCCTGATCACAGGGTCACCTCGAGCGTGAACACGCCGTCGTCGAGGCTGGTGCGGAGCGTGCCGCCCGCTCCGGTCAGCCGCTCGGCCATGCCGCGCAGCCCGGAGCTGTGGCGGTCGGGACCCGCCGCGGTCGCGCCGTCGTTCGTCACGGTCATCCGCACCTCGTCGTCGTCGCGGGAGATCTCGATCCTGCACCAGCCCGCCCGGCTGTGCCTGAGCACGTTCGTGCTCGCCTCGCGCAGGACGTGCGCGAGCTGGGCGGCCACCTCCTGAGGCAGTTCGCCGCGCGGCTGGGAGGTGGTGCAGCGGACGCCGGAGGAGCTGAGCACCCGCTCGACCGCGGTGAGCTGGGCCCGCAGGTCCACCTGGCGGTAGCCGTGCACGGTCTGCCGCAGGTCGGTGAGGGCGGCGGCGGCCAGCCGTCGCAGGTCCGCGACCTCCTGCGCGGCGCGCTCGGGGGCCCGCTCGGCCAGCTCGGCCTTCAACGCGATCACCGAGAGATCGTGGCCGAGCAGGTCGTGCACGTCCCGCGCGAATCTCAGCCGCTCCTCCGCGGCGGCCAGCCTGGCCTGGGCGGCCCTGCCGTCCTCGGCCTCCAGCAGCAGGTTCCACAGCCAGACGTGCAGGCCGCTGACCAGGACGGTGGCGATCCCGCTCAGCGAGGTGACCAGCACGTACTCGTGGACCGGGCCGCCCAGCCACCAGCCGACCCCGGCGGAGACGGCCACGGCCGCCGCCATGACGGCGACGGCCACGGCGCGCCCGGCCAGCAGCGGCGCCGTGGCGAACACCGAGGCGCCGATCCATCCCCAGGTCTCCCACCGCCCGGCGCCGGCCGGCCCGGCCAGCGGGATCGAGGCGAGCGTCGCGATCGCGAACGCGACGATCAACCTCCGGTGCGTCTTCCCGGACAGCGCGGGCGTCACCGCGGCGTACAGCACCCCGGCCTGGGCGGCGGCGAAGGCCAGGACGGCGGCGGCGCCGAGCGCCGCTCTGACCGCGCTCGGCTCGCGCAGCAGCCCGGCTCCGGGCATGACCACGCCGGCCAGCACGGTCATGCTCAACGTGGCCAGCGTGGCGATCCTGGCCCGGCGCAGCCGCCTCTCCCGCACGAGCGTGATTCTAGGCCGCGACATCCTGTCCTCTCCGTACGGCCAGCGTCGTGAGAACCGGCACGACCACGTAGCCCGGTGCGACGGTGGCGAAGTAGGCGCCGACGTCGAAGGGGACCATCAGGTAGTGGCAGAGGTCCATCACGATCAGGACGGCGGTCCACAGCAGGCCCAGCAGGAGGCCCTCGGCCGTCGAGGCGCCGCCGGCCCTGCGCAGGTAGTGCAGGGCGAGGCCGAGCACGATCGTGACCAGGGCGCCCGTCTTCAGCGTCACGAACAGCGCCGTCCCGGTGGCGGCCTCCGGCAGGGCCTCGACCGCGCCGACCACCAGGGAGACCCAGACCACCCAGGTCGTCAGTCCGTACAGGACCGCTCGTACGGGGAGTCGCATGGTCACGTCCCCGGGAGGAACAGGAGTGAGGCGCCGACCAGGAGGTCGATCCATATGCACCACTCGGCGTACCAGCGGGGCACGACCCGGCCGGCCTTGAGGTGGGCGGCGTCCCAGACGGCGTGGGCCAGCCAGCCGGCCGCGACGACGTAGCGGCCGACGTCGGGATCGGCGACCAGCGCGATCACCACCAGCAGGATGTACGCCAGCAGCCCGGCGCCCTGCAGCGTCAGCACGCCGGGCCTGCGCAGCTCGCCGCGGGCGGCGCCGAAGGCCAGGTAGGCGAGCGCCAGGAGCGGCAGCAGCCAGGTGGTGTCGTCGCCGGGACGCCAGCTGTCGGTGGTCAGGAACATGAAAAGACCCATGGCGAGGCCGGCCAGCGTGGGCCAGCGCCGCCAGATCGCGGCGGCGGGGCGGAGAGGGAGAGCGGGTGTGTCGTCCATGTCTCAACGATCGGGCGGCCGGCGCGCAAAGGGCAGATGCGGAACGCACGGACCGGCCGTGCGTTCCGCATGCCGGCCGGGCCCAGAGCCGGCCGGGCCGGTCCGGCCGGGGCCGAGCGCCCGCGGGGCCCCTCAGGGACGCGCGGGTCCCGAGAGGCCCCGGGGGGTCACCCGCTCGGCCGGCGCGGCGTCGCGTCCGGCGGACGCGGGTCCTGAGAGGCCCCACGGGGCCCGGAGGGTCACTCTCCGGACGGAGCCGGATCTCCGGCGGCCGGCTCCTCGCCGGACGCGCCGAGGGCGCCGCCCACCGCCGCCACCGTGTGGGTGAGACGGACGCCGGAGCCGTCACGGCGGCCCAGCTCCTCGGGGAGCGGGACCGGCTTGCCGACGGTGGAGACCGCGCGGGCCGGCGCGGGACCGGCCCAGGCGAGCAGCAGCACGTCTTCGCCCTTGAGGAAGCGCTGGACCCGGACGCCGCCGGTGGCGCGGCCCTTGGCCGGATATTCGGCGTAGTCGGAGACCTTCGCACCGCCGACCTGGGTGCCGGGCAGCGCGGTGGAGGATCCCGCGATCGTCACGACCCGGGACTCGCGTGCCGGGTCGACCACGCCGAACCAGATCACCGTGGCGCCGCCGTCCAGCCGGACGCCCGCCATGCCGCCCGCCGGACGGCCCTGCGGCCGGACGTTGGCGGCGGGGTAGCGCAGCAGCTGGGCGTCGGAGGTGATGAAGACCAGATCGTGCTCCTCGGTGGTCAGCTCCACCGCTCCGACCACGGTGTCGCCGTCCTTGAGCCCGATGACCTCGAAGTCGTCGCGGTTGGCCGGATAGTCGGGGACGACCCGCTTGACCACGCCCTGCGCGGTCCCCAGGGCCAGGCCGGGGCCGTCGGGGTCGAGCGAGCCGATGCCCACGACCGTCTCGTCCGGGGCGAGGGTGACGTATTCGGAGACGGGGTGTCCGCCGGACAGCGACGGCGGGTTGGCCGAGGGGGGCAGCGTCGGCAGGTCGACCACCTGGATCCGGATCATCCGGCCCTGGTTGGTGACCACGCCCACCTCGCCCCTGACCGTGCTGTTCACCACGGAGACCAGCACGTCATGGGCCGAGCGCTCGCCCTCGCCCGCCAGCGGGGAGGCGTCGGCCGTACGGGCCAGCAGGCCGGTCGAGGAGTAAAGCACCAGGCACGGGTCGTCGGCCACCTCCAGGGGCGCCGAGGCGTTCCTGGTGATGCCGGAGGACTCCAGCAGCACCGTGCGGCGGGGCGTGCCGAAGGTCTTGGCGACCTGGGCGAGCTCGTCGGAGACGACCTTGCGGAGCTTGTCCTCGGAGGACAGGATCGCGGTCAGCTCGGCGATCTCGCTCTCCAGCGTCTCCTTCTCCCTGTCGAGCTCCAGCTTGTCGAAGCGGGTCAGGCGGCGCAGCGGGGTGTCGAGGATGTAGCCGGCCTGGATCTCCGACAGCTCGAAGACCTCCATCAGCCGCTCGCGGGCCTGGGCCGAGTCGTCCGAGGAGCGGATGACCTGGATGACCTCGTCGATGTCGAGCAGGGCGATGATGAGGCCCTCGACGAGGTGCAGGCGCTCCTCGCGCCTGCGGCGGCGGTAGGCCGAACGGCGGCGGACCACGTCGAGGCGGTGGTCCACGTAGACCTGGAGCAGCTCGCGCAGGCCGAGCGTGCGCGGCTGGCCGTCGACCAGCGCCACGTTGTTGATGCCGAAGGTCTCCTCCATCGGCGTCAGCCGGTAGAGCTCCTCCAGCACGGCCTCGGGGATGAAGCCGTTCTTGATCTCGATGACCAGGTTGAGACCCTTGTGCCGGTCGCTGAGGTCCTTCAGGTCGGAGATGCCCTGGAGCTTCTTGGCCGTGACCAGCTCCCTGATCTTGGTGACCACCCGCTCGGGGCCCACGTTGAAGGGCAGCTCGGTGACGATGATGCCCTTGCGGCGGGGGCTGACCTGCTCCACGGAGCACTTGGCGCGCATCCGGAAGGTGCCGCGGCCCTTGGCGTAGGCGTCGCGGATGCCGTCGAGGCCGATGATCGTGCCGCCGGTGGGCAGGTCGGGGCCCGGGACGAACCGCATCAGGTCGTCGAGCGTGGCGTCCGGCTTCTTGATCAGGTGGCGGGCCGCGGCGACGACCTCGACGAGGTTGTGCGGCGCCATGTTGGTCGCCATGCCGACCGCGATGCCGGTGGCCCCGTTGACCAGCAGGTTCGGGAAGGCCGACGGCATGACCGTGGGCTCGGTCTCCTGGCCGTCGTAGTTGGGCTTGAAGTCGACGGTGTCCTCGTCGATCGACTGCACCATGGCCATGGCCGCGGCGGCCAGCCGGGCCTCGGTGTAACGCATGGCGGCGGGCAGGTCGTCGGGGGAGCCGAAGTTGCCGTGGCCGTCGATCAGCGGCAGCCGCATCGAGAACGGCTGGGCCATGCGGACCAGCGCGTCGTAGATGGCGGTGTCACCGTGCGGATGCAGCTTGCCCATCACGTCGCCGACGACCCGCGATGACTTGACGTGTCCCCGGTCGGGCCGCAGGCCCATCTCGCTCATGGAATAGAGGATGCGGCGCTGGACCGGCTTGAGGCCGTCCCTGGCATCGGGCAGCGCGCGCTGGTAGATGACCGAGTATGCGTATTCGAGGAAGCTGGTGCGCATCTCGGCGGAGACGTCGATGTCGACGATCCGCTCCTCGAAGTCCTCGTCAGTCGGGGGTGTGGTCGTCCGTCGGGCCATCTGATTTCCTGCGCGGGCACCTCGGCCTTCAGACCGAGAGGGAAGCGCATCCTCCTTCTGTCTTCGCTGTCTTCGTGGTGTGACGGTGGTCCTCGGCTCGCTGGAGGAGCGTCGGGTCGGTGTGCGGGGTATCGGTATATCCCGTGCCGATGGCGATGCGGTAGCGTACGACGACGCGTCCTGTGCGCTCACGCACGGGGAACGGAGTCGTCGAAGGCGCCTCCTCGATGATGACGGGGCTGATCCGCGGGCTCAACCCCGATCGGCGTGACCGGATGCTGTGCCACGATTCGTTACGATACTCACGCCGTCCGACACTTCCGGACCGTCTGTCGGGATCGTTCAGGCGTCGGGCGTGCGAGGCCCGGCCCCCGGCCACGGGCCGGGCGCGGGCCCCTCATACTCGTCTCCGGGGGCGTTCAGCTTGGTGTCGAAGACCCGGAACCCCCGTGCCCGGTAGTTGGCGAGCGCGACCGGGCTGTCGAGGGAGCAGGTGTGCAGCCAGACCCGCCGGGTGGGCTCCCGCTCCGGCTGCCGCTCGGCCAGGTCCCAGGCGCGGGCCGCGCCGGTCTCCAGCAGGTGGCCCCCGATGCCCTTGCCGATCGCCCAGGGCAGGAGGCCGAAGCAGGTGATCTCGACCGAGGCGTCGTCGCCGGGCACGAGCTCGACGTAGCCCGCCGGGGTGCCGCGGTGATAGGCCACCCAGGTCTCCACGCCGCGCTCCAGCCAGTCGGCCCACTGCCGCCAGGTCCACGGCAGCCGCTCGGCCCAGTGCCAGTCGCCGCCCACGGCCGTGTTCAGGAAGCGGCTGAACTCGGGGGAGACGACCTCGGCGCGTACGATGTCGACCTCGATCGCCGGCGGCTTCGCGGGGAGCAGGTCGGAACGCGAGGTCTGTTCGAGGTACCACGTTGTGACGTCCATATGAGATGCATCAAACCACGGTGGCGAGCGTGGCCGGTCCGCCCGCTCCCGCCGGGAACGGCCGCCCGTTCACGTCCGGTCCGTCCGGCCGCTCCCGCCGGGCCCGTCCGCCTGCCCCCGCCCGGTCCGTCCGGTCCGGGCGGGAGTGATCCCCGGCGCCTTCTCCCCGGCCCGGGCGGGGCATATGCTTGACCAAGCGGTTGCTTGATAGGCGCGGTCGGGCGACGCTCGGAGCGAGGGGCTGCGGCCCCTGTGATCGGCATGCGGCCACAACCGGAGGGGCGTCCACAAGATGATCGAGTTCAGGCCCGTCACCAGGCACATCGGCGCCGAGGTGAGCGGTGTCGACCTGCGCAAGCCACTGTCGGAGGGCGAGGTCCAGGAGATCCGCCGGGGCTGGCTGGAGCACAAGGTCCTCTTCTTCCGCGACCAGCACATCAACGACGAGGAGCACATCCGCTTCGCCGAGAACTTCGGCTCCATCAACCACCCGGCCTTCAAGAAGGACAGCGGCACCCCGATCCACATCCTCGACCAGACCGACCCCAAGGGGGAGGGCGGCGACGAGTGGCACAGCGACAACACCTTCGAGCCCGTCCCGCCGATGGGCTCGCTGCTGCGCTGCGTGCAGCTCCCCAGCGTCGGCGGCGACACCCTGTTCGCCAACACCTATCTGGCCTACGAGACGCTCTCGCCGCCCATCCAGCGGCTCTGTGACGAGCTCACCGCGATCCACGACATCACGGCCTCGATGAAGAAGGCCATCTCCAAGGGCCACGACTTCGACCTCGCCGAGATTCAGGCGAAATGGCCGCCGATCGAGCGTCCCGTGGTCCGGGTCCACGCCGAGACCGGGCGCAAGGCGCTGTTCGTCAACCGCTCCTCCACCACCCGGCTGGTACAGCTCTCCGACCGGGAGAACGAGGCGCTGCTGCCGTATCTGATCGACCACATCCGCTCGCCCGAGTACCAGGTCCGGCTCAACTGGCGGCCGGGCACCCTGGCCTTCTGGGACAACCGCAGCACCCAGCACTACGCGGTGGCCGACTACACCGAGCGCCGCCGTATGCACCGGGTGACCATCAACGCCTTCCCGGAGCACCTGGACCGCTGACCGGCCCACCGGCGGGGGCGCGGGGCCGGCCGATGGGCGGGCGCCGGCGCGTGATCCGGTACGGCCCGCGGGCCGTACCGGAGTGAACCCGCGGGCCGTACCGGAGTGAAACAGTCACCGGGACCTGGTACCAATGACCGGTGAGCGAAGAGCAGATGCTGCGCGAAGAGGCCGAGGGGCGGCTGCGGGCGCTGGCGGGCGAGCACGCCCGGCTGCGCGAGGACCAGTGGGCGGCCATCAAGGCGCTGGTCATGGACCGCCGCAGGGTGCTCGTGGTGCAGCGGACCGGCTGGGGCAAGTCGGCGGTCTACTTCATCGCCACCGCGCTCCTGCGCGAGCTGGGCGAGGGGCCGACCGTCATCGTGTCACCGCTGCTGGCGCTGATGCGCAACCAGATCGCCGCCGCCGAGCGGGCCGGGATCAACGCGGTCACGATCAACTCGGCCAACCCCGAGGAGTGGGAGCAGGTCTACGGCCAGGTCGCCGAGGGCATGGTCGACGTGCTGCTGGTCAGCCCCGAGCGGCTCAACAACCCCGACTTCCGTGACCAGGTCCTGCCCGAGCTGGCCGAGAGCGCGGGCCTGGTCGTGGTCGACGAGGCGCACTGCATCTCCGACTGGGGCCACGACTTCCGCCCCGACTACCGGCGGCTGCGCACCATGTTCGAGGAGCTGCCCGAGGGCGTGCCGATCCTGGCCACCACCGCCACGGCCAACGCCCGGGTCACCCGCGACGTCGCCGAGCAGATGGGCGAGGAGACGCTCGTCCTGCGCGGGGCGCTGGAGCGCGAGAGCCTCCACCTGGGGGTCGTCCGGCTGCGCGGCGCCGAGCAGCGCCTGGCCTGGCTCGCCCGGACCCTGCACGAGCTGCCCGGCTCCGGGATCGTCTACACCCTCACCGTCGCCGCCGCCCAGGAGATCGCCGCCTATCTGCGCGAGCAGGGGCACGAGGTGGCGGCCTACTCCGGGCAGACCGAGCAGGCCGAGCGGCTCGCCGCCGAGCAGGCCCTGCTCGACAACAAGATCAAGGCGCTGGTCGCCACCTCCGCGCTGGGCATGGGATACGACAAGCCCGATCTCGGCTTCGTCGTCCACGTCGGCGCGCCGCCGTCGCCCGTGGCCTACTACCAGCAGGTCGGCCGGGCGGGGCGCGGGGTCGAGCGGGCCGAGGTGATCCTGCTGCCCGGCGCCGAAGACCGGGAGATCTGGGCCTACTTCGCCTCGCTGGCCTTCCCGCCCGAGCCGGTCGTGCGGACCGTGCTCGCCGCCCTCGGAGAGGGGGGCGTGCTGTCCACGGCCGCGCTGGAGAACAGGGTGGACCTCAGCCGCACCCGGCTGGAGACCATGCTCAAGGTGCTCGACGTGGACGGCGCGGTGCGCCGGGTCAAGGGCGGCTGGGAGGCCACCGGCGAGACCTGGGGCTACGACGCCGACCGCTACGCCCGGGTCGCCGCCGAGCGCGAGGCCGAGCAGCGGGCCATGCTCGACTATCTCGACACCGCCGAGTGCCGGGAGATGTTCCTGCGCCGGCGCCTGGACGACGACACCGCCACCCCGTGCGGGCGCTGCGACAACTGCACGGGCGCGCACCGCTCGCCCGAGGTCGAGGCGCGGGCGGTGGAGCACGCCGCCGAGAGCCTGCGGCGGCCCGGGGTGGAGATCGAGGCGCGCAGGCAGTGGCCGACCGGGCTGACCGACCTCAAGGGCCGGATCAAGCCCGAGCTGGGCGCCGAGCCCGGCCGCGCCCTGGGGCGGCTGACCGACATCGGCTGGGGCAACCGCCTGCGCGGCCTCCTCGCCGACGGTGCCCCCGACGGCCCGGTCCCCGACGACGTCTTCGCCGCGATGGTCAAGGTGCTGTCGTCGTGGGAGTGGGCCCAGCGTCCGGTCGCGGTGGTCGCGATGCCCTCCGCGGCCCGTCCCAAGCTGGTCCGCAGCCTGGCCGAGCGGCTGGCCCAGGTCGGCCGCCTGTCCTATCTGGGCGACCTCGGATACCGCTCGGGCCCGCCCGGCCGCCAGTTCAACAGCGCGCAGCGGGTCCAGGCCGTCCGCGGCACGCTCGCCATGCCCTCGGCGCTCGGCGCCGCCGTCGCCGGGGCGGGCGGCCCGGTCCTGCTGGTCGACGACCGCGTCGACACCGGCTGGAGCATGACGCTCGGCGCCGCCATGATCCGTCACGCCGGGGCCCCCGCGGTGCTGCCGCTCGCCCTCGCGGTGACGAGCTAGGCGGGCTGCCAGGCCGGGCCAGGCCGGTGACGCGGCCGGCGGGTGGGAGACCTCCGAGCGCGGCGCGTCACCGGTCCGCAGCGGTCACAGCCACCCCCGCCGCCTGAACATCACGTAGAGCACGGCGGATCCCAGCACCATCAGGACCAGTGCCAACGGGTAGCCGGCGATCCAGTGCAGCTCCGGCATGTGGACGAAGTTCATGCCGTACACGGTGCCGACGAGAGTGGGGGCGAAGAAGATCGCCGCCCAGGCGGAGATCTTCTTGATCTCTTCGTTCTGGGTGTAGCTGGCCTCGGTCAGGCGCTTGACCTCCGCGTTCTGCGCCTGGCCGACCAGCGCGGCCTTGATGGTGAGGGTGGTCTGGTAGAACTCGATCACCCCTTGGAGATACTCCCTCTCGCCGTCGGCCAGGGTGCGGATCCGGTCGAACTGGTCGGCGACGTCGACCACCAGCCGCCGCCCCTCGGGGGAGACACGGGTGAGGTTGGTCATCCTCCCGTAGATCGCGCCGCCCAGCGCGCCCATGGTGCGTACGGCGAGCAGGCCGTGCCGGGCCCGGAACAGCTCGTTGAGGAACTCCTCGGGATCGCCGACCTGTCCGCCCGTGACCCGCTGCTCCAGCCGCCACACGTCGCTCGTCACCGTCTCCACGTACTCCTCCTGGTTGCGGATCAGGGCGGAGACGATCGCGTACGACACCGGGCACCTGGCCGAGGTCGGTGCTCTTGCTCCAGTCGCGGCCGTCCTTGCTGGTGTAGACGG
>NZ_JBSFPS010000092.1:0-33067 GCF_053588315.1 Streptosporangium sp. NPDC003464
TGACCGCTGAGACCTTCCCGTAGGGGATGCTCGTGATGGCGATCTTCTTGCCCACGAAGGACTTGTCCTGCACGATCACACGCTTGTCGGTGAGGCCCAGGAAGCCGGTCCCCGCGCCGATGGCGTCGTAGACGGCGATGATCTGCTCACCGGGCATCAGCCCGCTCTCGATCTGCTGGAGCTGTTCCTTCCGGTCGTACACGACCTGTGCCATGTCGCTCGCAATCTCTCGGGGATCTGCGTACTCATGCAACGTACGTCCCGAGAAGACGGTTCCTGGGGCGGGTAGGGTCGGGCCGTGAGCTTTCAGATGAGGATCACCGATCGCCACGGCGGCGTCAGCGCCGAGCCGTACGGCAGCCGCAACCTCGGGGGCCTGTGCGGCGACGACCCCGGGGCGGTCGCCGCGAACCGGGACAGGACCGCGGCCGAGTTCGGCCTGGAGCGGGTCGTGTTCATGCGGCAGGTCCACAGCGCCGACGTCCGATACGTGAGTGAGCCGTTCGGCGACGACCCGCCGCCGCTGGACGGGGTCTTCACCGACGTGCCCGGTCTCGGCCTGGCCGCGCTCTGCGCCGACTGCGCCCCCGTCCTGCTGGCCGACCCGCGGGCCGGTCTGGTCGGGGCGGCGCACTCCGGCCGGGTCGGCACCGTCCTCGGAGTGGTCCCGGCGCTGGTCGCGGCGATGGCCGGGCGCGGCGCCGACCCGGCGGGGATGACCGCCCTGATCGGTCCGATGGCCTGCGGAAGCTGCTACGAGGTCCCCGCCGAGCTGCGCGCGGAGGTCGCGGCGGTCATCCCCGAGGCGTGGTCGATCACCCGCCAGGACACCCCCGCCCTCGACCTGCGCGCCGCGATCACCTCGCAGCTCGCCAAGGCGGGCGTCGGCGAGGTCACCCACGACACCCGCTGCACCATCGAGACCCCCGACCTGTTCTCCCACCGAAGGGACCACCGGACCGGCCGTTTCGCGGGCTACGTCTGGCTGGAGGGCTGAGGCCCGGCGGCGCACGGGCCGTGCCGGGCGCACGGGTCGTGCCCGGAGCGCGGTCCACCGCGCTCCGGCACGGCGTGCGGCGGACCCGGCCGCCGGGCCGGGTCCCGGGCCGGTCCCTCTGAGGGGCGCGGATCCCCGCCACCCGCCAGAGGGAGCCCCACGTCAGTCCTCGGCCAGGACGCTCCCGTAGGCACGGGCGGCGAGGTCGGCGATGAGGTCGTGCGCGCCGAGGAGGTCGGCGCACTCGGCCCCGATCTCCGCCGCCGCCCCCGCGACCAGGCCGGGATCGATCTCCGGGCCGACGGCGCACGGGGACAGGGCGATGCGCTGGGCGCCGATCTGGCGCATCCGCTCGGCCGCCTCGGCGACGCTCGGCGCGCTGTCCAGGGAGGCGACCACCACGGGGAGCGTCAGGCGGGAGGCCAGCAGCACCGCCGTCGGCTGCGCGGCCGAGGCCGCGTTCTCGCCGCCGACCGTGACAAGGATGACCGCGTCGACCGGGCTGGAGACGTTGAGCAGCCGCATCCGGTCGGCTCTGGCCAGGTCCTTCTCCGCGAGCCGGATGTGCAGGGCCTCGGCGAGCAGCGGGTGCGGGCCGAGGTGGTCGGTGACCGTCACCGACGCCCCGCTCGTCTCGACGGCGGTGGCGATCAGCCGGTCGGCGACCGGGTGCGGGCCGGTCAGGATCGGCACCACGATGGCGGCGACGCCGTCCCCCGGGCGCTCGCGGGCGGCCGCCTCCAGCTCGGCGGTCAGCGCTTTGCCGTCCTCGCCGAGACCGGCCAGGCGGACCTCGATCTGCGGGTTGTCCCCCCGTATCAGGGCCGCTAGCTCGGCGACGGCGCCTGTCGCGTCACCGAGGGCGGCCAGCACCAGCGCGGGTGCCTCGGGCGGGAGCTGGGAGGGCACGGGCCTGCGGTGCCGGCCGGAGGGCCGGGCGGCGCGTCCGCGCACTGGGAGGATGGAACTCTCACTCACATGCGCGGACTCTAGGCCCATTTTGCTCACTTTGTAGTGAAAAATGGCCGCAATTCCGTCACGACATCCCCACAGGTGGGGATTCCCGTCGCGCAGGGCGGCGGAGCGGTGTCCCGGACCGCCCTCCGCCGGGCTGTCCCGCCTGCCGCTGGGGCACGGGCCGGGCGCCCGGGGACGCGCCCGAGGGGCGGGTACGCCGAGCGGAGTAGCCGGGTCTGCGACGAGCGTCGGATGCCACGGCCGGGGGAGCACGGGACCCTGGGGGCGAGATCGTTCCCGAGGAAGAGGTGGCTCCGGTGGTGTCCGAGGTCGTTCAGGCGGACCGCACGGTCGTCGTGCTGCGGGCCGTCAGCGCGCTGTACGGGGTGGCGGTCCTGGTCCAGGCGGTGACCGCCGGACAGTTGCTGAGCGGCGGCGCCGCCGGGGCGCACGGCGCCGGCGCGGCGGCCGTGCACCTGCTGGGCCTGGCCCAGCTCGTGGTCGCCGTCCTGCTCTGGCGGCCGGGCCGGGGACCGGGCCGGCCCGCGCTCGCCAGCCTGGTCCTGCTGCTGGCCGGTTTCGCCCAGTCCGCGCTCGGTGGCGCCGGCGGCACCGCGCTGCACGTCCCGCTGGGCATGGCGCTGTTCGGCGGGGTCGTCGCCATGACGGTCTGGGTGTGGACGTTCGGCGGGCACCGGGGATGACCTTCCCGGCCGGGGCACCGTCCCGATGGGTGCCGGGGAACCTGCCGGGTCAGACGTCCCGATGGCCTTCCCACTCGTCCTCCAGGGCCGAGTGGACGATGGAGTCGCGCCAGGCGCCGCGGGCCCGCACGTGGTGCCTGATCCTGCCCTCCTCGACCATCCCGGCGACCAGCATCGCGAGCTGGGCGGCGGTGTTGGCGGGGGAGCGGGCTCCCCAGATGCGGTGCAGGCGCAGGTGCCGGAAGCCGAACATCAGCATCAGCCGGATCAGGTCGGTGCCCATGCCCCGGCCCCAGTGGTCGGGACGGAGGCCGAGGCCGATCTCCGCGCTGTGCGGGTGGTCGGCCTCGATGTGCAGCCGGGCGACGCCGATGGCCTCGTCGCCGTCCAGATCGATCACCGCGAGCACGTACAGTCGCCGGGGCTCGGCCTGCGCCGCCTCCAGCGCCTGGGCGACTATCTCCTCGACCTCCTCGTGGGTGCGCGGGTCGAACGGCAGATGCTCGGTGGCGGTGGGGTCGCCGTAGACGGCGTGCAGCGCGTCCACGTCCTCGACCGTGACTTCTCTCAGGCCGAGTCTCTTACCGGAGATCTGAACGTGACGCATGCGCAGACGCTAACGCCTCAGGAGTCCCAGGGCTAGAGATCGTTCTGTCCGACAACTATGCCAAAGACGGCAAATGTCGCTTTACTCCCGGTCAGGGGGCGGGTGGTGCCGCCAGGCGGAACGGCGGGTGGTGCCGTCAGGCGGAACGGCGGGCGGGACCGAGGGCGGGGGACGGTCCCCGGCGTGTGCTCACGGCCGCCGTCATGGCCGGTGAGGGATCCGGTGAGGGATGGAGCAGAATAAGTGAATGATCCCTCCGGTCCCCAACGTGCTCGTGACCACCGGCCCGGGCCTGGTCGCCGACCTCCGGCTCCTCACCGAGGTGGCCGACCGCGAGTTCGCCGCCCTCGGTGTCAACGGGAAGGTCTCCCCGGCCTCCGACCTGCCCGCTCTGCGGGCGGCGCTGGAGTTCCCCGGCGCCCTCGTCGTCCTCCCCGGCCCCGGACCCGAGGCCCGGAGCCTGGTCTCCGGGCACCCCCGCGCGGTCTGGCTGGACCTGGAGAGATCCGTCGCCCCCGGCCCTCCTACCCGCGACCCGGCGGGCGCCCACCTGCACGGACGGGGGATCTGGGGGCTGACATGGGCGATCAGGCATGCCGTGCACCGGCTGCGGTGGCCGGCGCGGCGGATCGCCTACGGCGACCACCCCGACCAGTGGGCGGAGGTGCGGCCGCCGCACGGGGACGGCGGAGCTCCACCCGTCGCGGTGCTGCTGCACGGCGGCTACTGGCGCTCGATCTGGGGCGCGGACCTGATGGACGCGCTCTGCGTCGACCTGGCCGAGCGGGGGTTCGCCGCCTGGAACCTCGAATACCGCCGTCCCGATCTGCACGGCTGGGCCGCGACCACCGAGGACGTCGCCCGGGCGATCGCCCTCGCGGCCGGGAGCACGCCGGGACCGGTCGTGGCGATCGGCCACTCGGCGGGCGGGCAGCTCGCCCTCCGCGCCGCCGCCGACGACCCCCGGATCACACTGGCCGTCTCCCTGGCCGGAGTGCTCGACCTGGTAGAGGGCGACCGCAGGCAACTCAGCTCCGGCGCGGTCGCCGCGGCGCTCGGCGGGTCCGCGGCCGAGGCGCCCGAGGTCTACCGGCGTTCCAGCCCGATGGAGCGGCTCCCCCTGGGCGTGCCCCAGCTCATCGTGCAGGGCGGCGGCGACGACCTCGACCTGGTCGACCTGGGCAGGCGCTACGCGCGGGCCGCCCAGACCTCGGGTGACGAGGTGACCTACCTCGAAATGTCGGGTGACCACTTCGACGTCATCGATCCCGCCTCCCCGATCTGGCGCGCGACGGCCGGAGTGATCGCCGACCGCACGTCCCCGGACCCGCTCCGCGGGCCCGGGGACGGCCCGCGCGCCGCGCGGGCCACCGATCCCGCGCCGTCAGGCCAGGGATAGGGCTCCCGACGGGCACAGGTGCACGGCGCGGCGGACCGCCGCGTCCATGGAGGCGGGCGGGTCGGCCTGCAGCAGGACCACGGTGCCCTCCTCCTCGCTCTGGTCGAAGACCTCCGGCACGGTGAGAGCGCACATGCCGGCTCCGACGCAGCGGTCGGTGTCCGCGTTGATCTTCATGATCCGTTCTCCTACCAGGTGACCGGGAGCCGGTGCACGCCGTAGATGGTCATATTGGAGCGCATGGGTACCTCCTCCGGAGGCACCGCCAGGCGCAGGCCCGGGAAGCGGCGCAGCAGCGCCGGATAGGCGATGCGCATCTCGACCCGGGCGAGCTGCTGGCCCAGACACTGGTGTATGCCGTGGCCGAAGGTGAGATGACCCGTCGGAGGCCGGGTGACGTCGAGGGTACCGGGATCGTCGAACCGCTCGGGATCGCGGTTGGCCGCCGGCAGCGAGAACGCCACCGACTCCCCGGCCTTGATCAACCGGCCGTCGAGCTCGACGTCCTCCAGCGCGGTCCGGACCGGGCCCATGTGGATGATCGTGAGATAGCGCAGGAGCTCCTCGACGGCGCTCTCGGCCACCGCCGGGTCGTCCCGGACCAGGGCGAGCTGGTCCGGGTTGCGCAGCAGCGCGAAGGTGCCGAGCGCGAGCATGTTCGCGGTCGTCTCGTGGCCGGCGACGAGCAGGAGCACCGCGACGCCGGTGAGCTCCTCGTCGTTGAGCTCCCCGCCCGCGGCGAGGGAGCCGAGCAGGTCGTCGGCCGGTTCGGCCCGCTTGCGGAGCACCAGCCCGTGCAGGTAGGCCATGAGGTCGGCCAGCGCCGCGGCCATCTGCTCGGCCGAGGAGTCGAGGTTCACCAGCGCCGCCGAATCCCGCTGGAACTGCTCGCGGTCGGCGTACGGCACGCCGAGCAGCTCGCAGATCACCAGGGACGGGATCGGCAGGGCGAAGGACTGCACCAGGTCGACCGGCTGGGCGCTCCCCTCCATGGCGTCCAGGCAGTCGGAGGTGATCTTCTCGATCCTGGGTTCGAGCTGCCGCATCCGCCGCACCGTGAACTGCCCGGTCAGCAGCCGCCGGTAGCGGGTGTGCTCGGGCGCGTCCATCCGCAGGAAGAATCCCGGCAGCGTCCGCCGGTCCTCCTCCTGGAACAGCGGATGGGCGACCGGCGGGTGGTTGAGCTCGGTGCGGTTGCTGAAGCGGTTGTCGGCGAGCACGGCCCGAGCGGCGGCGTTGCCGGTCACCAGCCAGCCCAGATGCCCATCGGCGAAGGTCATCCGGTGGAGCGCGCCCTGCTGCTGCCAGCGCAGCGCCTCCCCGGGCGGGTCGAAGGGGTGTTCGCGGACGAGGGGAAAGGTCACCGGGCGGGATGGGGCCTCGGTCATGGCGCAGCTCCTCGCAGGTAGACGACTGTTCTTCCATCCCCTACCAAACAACATCAGATGTAAATTTGCAATGGGTGAAGAAAAACTCCGGATGCAGTAAAGTACGTGCATGGTGGATGGTCTGGGGTTGCGGGAACGCAAGAAGCTGCGCACCCGCCGCGCGCTGATCGAGGCGGCCCTGCGCCTGTTCGAGGAGAAGGGCTACGAGGAGACCACCGTCGCGGAGATCGCCGCGGCGGCCGACATCTCGACGCGGACGTTCTTCAGTTACTTCGCCAGCAAGGAGGACGTGCTCTTCTTCGACGGCCAGGCGCGGGTCGACGCGATCATCGAGATGATCGCGCAACGGCGGGCCGAGGAGAGTGTGGTCGAGATCCTGCTCCGCGTGGCCGAGACGGGCATGCGCATGGCGGAGCGCGACGTGGTCATGGAGCTCGACCCCCTCCGTGTCCGCCTGATCATGTCGGTCCCGGTGCTCCAGGCGCGCGCGCTGCGACTGCTGTTCGACACCCAGCTCCAGATGGCCGAGGCGCTCCACCGGGCCTACCCCGAGGACATCGACCTCGTCGAGGCCGCCGCCGCCGTCGGCGCGCTCATCGGGGCGATGAAGCTCGCCATCATGGTCTGCCTGGACCGGGGCGACCCGCCGGCCCGGACATGGGCGGCGGTGCGCAGAGGTGTCGAGATCGCCATGCTGGGCCTGGGGTCGGTGGGCGTGCGGCCGGCCGGAGCGGGCGCCGCGGCACCGGGCCGGGAGCAGAGCCGGGCCACGGGGTGAGCCGGTGCCCCGGTGCCGCGCGGGAGCCCGCCGGCGGTCCGGGCGGCGGATGAATCCGCTGGTCCGGGCGGCGAGGGTGCGCCCGCCAGGGCCGGGGAGCTGATAGGTCTGGTGGTGCCCAGTCCCCATCGGCGAGCGAGAGCATGCCTGACAGCCGCGACCGTCCCGGCCCCCGCGACCTGCGGGCCGTCCTACGCCTGATCCGCCGCTACCGGCCGCCGGAGCGGCTGCTGTTCGGCGGCGTCTACGGCACGGTCCTGGCCAGCAGCGTGGCGGCCGCCCTGGACCGGGTCACCACCCCTCCCGACCCCGGATACGACGCGCTGTGGGTGCTGATCTCGGCGCTCGCGGCGGCCGCCGCCCACGGCTACGCGCACGCCATCGCCCGCCACACCGCCGCCGACGAGGCGGTCCCCGTCTACGCCGTCCGGTCGGTGCTGGAGGAGTGGCCGCTGGTCATGGCTGCCCTGCCTACCATCGGCGCGCTGCTGGCGGCCTACGCGGGCTGGTGGCACGAGTACACCGCGGTCGACGTCATCCTGGTGTTCAACGCGCTCACGCTCTTCGGCTGGGGGGCGTGGGCCTCCCGGTCCGCGGGCGGCTCCTGGGCGAACGCGTGCCGGGTGGGATGCGTCGACATGCTGCTGGGCCTGTGCATCGTCGTCGCGAACACCCTGATCAAGTAGGGCGGTGCCGAGGATCGCTAGGCGGGGGAGAGCGGGCGCCAGGGGACCGGGCTGGAGAGCACCATCATGCTCGACGGGTGACCGTACGGCGCGAGCCGGTCGATCAGCTCCTCGAAGGCCGTCATCGAGGAGGCGGCCACCCGCAGCAGGCAGCAGGTGTCGCCGGTCACCCGGTGGACCTCCAGGATCTCCGGCCAGGCCAGCGCCTGCTCGTCGCGGAGCACGCAGCGCGGCCCGTAACACGACATCCTGATCAGCGCCGCCACCCCGCGCCCGGCCAGCGCCGGATCGACCCGCGCGTGGTAGCCGGTGATCACTCCGGACTCCTCCAGCCGCCGCACCCGCTCGGCCACCGCCGGGGCCGACATGTGGACCCGCCGAGACAGCTCGCTGTAGGACAGCCGCGCGTCACCCTGCAGCTCGGCCAGCAGTGCCCAGTCCATAGCGTCCATGTCACGCTCCGTCATCCCATAATCAGATCGGCCCAACGCCTTCCGTTCCGAAGGCTGGAGCCGATAAACGCCTTGTCCGTATTATTTCCGGACTTATCAATACGGACGACCATGGAGGTGAACAACCTCAAGGAGTAACCGATGACCAGCACCAGGCAGCTCAGCGAGCGAGACCGGCAGGAACGGGCCGCGGCCAACGATGGACTGCCCACGCTCGGGTTCGACGCGGCCACGCCGTACGACGACTACGTCGGCACCGCCACCCTCCACCAGCTCCAGCGCACCGTCACCGACGCCCCCGAGGAGCTCGCCTTCCTGGTCACCACCCAGGTGATGGAGCTCTACTTCGGCCTGCTCCGCTCGGAGTGGCAGCTGGCCCAGCGCCAGCTCGACGATGACGACGCCGCCGCGGCGACCGTGACGATCAAGCGCACGGTCCGCCACTTCGAGGCGCTCAACGCCGCGTGGGCCTCGCTCAGCTGGCTCACTCCCGCGCAGTTCAACCAGTTTCGCGACGCGCTCGGCGAGGCGTCGGGCTTCCAGTCGGCGCTCTACCGGCACGTGGAGTTCCTGCTCGGCAACAAGTCCGAGGCGCTCATCCGCCCGCACCGCCGCAACCCCGAGGCGCACCGGGAGCTCGTCGAGGCGCTGGCCCGGCCGAGCCTGTACGACTCGGTGCTCGCCTTCCTCGCCCGGCAGGGTCACGCGATCCCGCGGGCGGTGCTGGAGCGCGACCACGCCGCCGACTACGAGCCCCGCTCCGAGGTCGAGGCGGTCTGGGTCGAGGTGTACGGCGGGCCGCTCGCGCCGCTGGCCGACGCGCTGACCGACCTGGCCGAGCAGTTCTCCGACTGGCGTTACCGGCACCTCATGGCGGTGCGCCGGTCGATGGGGGCCAAGCCGGGCTCCGGCGGGTCGAGCGGCCTGAGCTGGCTGGAGCGGAGCATGCGGCGGGAGATCTTCCCCGAGCTCTGGACCGCGCGCACGCTGATGTGACGCGGGGCGACGTGGCGGCCTCCCCTCCCCGGCCGGGCGGCGGAGGCTCCACCTGCGGCTACCCGGCCGTCGCCCGGCCGGTGGGCCGCGGATGACGGCCGCCGGGCAGCGAGGAGCGCAGCGCGGCGGTGAAGGCGGCGACGGCCGGGTGGGAGGCGGCTCCCCGGCGGAAGGCGACCTGGGTGCGGCGGCGCATCGGCAGCTCGGTGAGCCGGACGCCGCCGGGCGGGTCGGCCGCCCCCAGCTCCGGCACCAGCGCGACGCCCTGGCCGACCGCGACCATCGCCAGCACGGTGGCGAAGTCGTCGATGTGGTGGCGGATCCTGGGGGCGAACCCGGCGGCCTGGCAGGCCCGCACCGTCATCGCGTGGCAGAGCGTGCCGGGCTTGGCGACGATCCAGGACGCGTCGCGCCGCCGGACCAGGCAGTCGCCGGGGTCGCCGGGCGGCGACGGGGAGTCGCCGCCGTCACCGGACGCGAGATACATGGGCTCCTCCAGCAGCGGCTCGGTGTCCAGGGCGAGGTCGGGGAGGGCGGGGACGAAGTCGTACTCGTGGACGAGGGCGACGTCCAGGTCGCCCGTCCGGAGCCGGGGGGCCACCTCGGCGGGGTCGATCTCGTCCACCATCGGCTCCAGCCCGGGATGGTCACGGGCCAGGGCGGCCAGGGCGGCGGGCAGGATCGTGCGGGTGGCGGTGGGGAAGGCGCCGACCCTGATGGCCCCGACCAGGCCCGTGTGCGCCGCCGCCAGCTCCGCCGAGGCCTGCTCCAGCCGTTCGAGCACGGCCTCGGCGTGCCCGACCAGCGCGACCCCCGCGGGGGTGAGCGTCACCCGGCGGCCGGTCCGCTCCAGCAGCGCCACCCCGGCCTCCCGCTCCAGCGCCGCGAGCTGCTGGGAGACGGCCGAGGGGGTGAACGTCATGGCCTCGGCGACCGCGGCGATCGTGCCCCGGTAGGACAGTTCGCGGAGCAGCCGGAGGCGTCGCACATCGAGCATCAGCTCAGCTTAACGGTTTCGGAAGAAACGAGAACTGGACCTGCACGGTCGGTGGCGGCAAGGCTTGGAGCATGACATTCAGCGGTGTTTACGTTCCCCTGATCACCCCGTTCGGCGAGGACGGCGAGGTCGCCGTGGAGGCGCTGGAGGGCCTGGCGCGCGCTGTGCTCGACGAGGGGGCGGCCGGGCTGGTCGCGCTCGGCACCACCGCCGAGGTCGCCATGCTCGCCGAGGAGGAACGGCGGGCGGTCGTCGAGGTCTGCGCGAAGGTGTGCCGGGAGCGGGGGACGGCGCTGGTCGTCGGGGCCGGGTCCAGTGACACCCGCTCCTCCGTCGAGGCCCTGCGCGCGCTCAAGGACCAGGCGGACGCCGCGCTGGTCACGGTGCCGTCCTTCGTCCGCCCGTCCGAGGCCGGGGTGCTCGCCCACTTCGGCGTGCTGGCCGAGCAGAGCCCGGTACCGCTGATCGTCTACAACATCCCCTACCGGACGGGGCAGTCGGTGGGCGCGGCCACCCTGCGCCGGCTGGGAGAGCTGCCCATGGTGGCCGGGGTCAAGCACGCGGTCGGCGGCGTCGACCAGGACACCGTCACCCTGCTGGCCGACCTGCCGGAGGACTTCGCGGTGCTCGCCGGGGACGACCCCTTCTTCTCCGCGCTGCTCGCGCTGGGCGCCTCCGGCGGCATCCTCGCCTCGGCCCACCTGCACACCGGCCGGTTCGTCGAGCTGGTGGAGGCCTGGCGCTCCGGCGACGTCGCCCACGCCCGCGCGCTGGGCCACCGGCTCTCGGTCATGTCGGCGAGCCTGTTCGCCGAGCCCAACCCAACGGTGATCAAGGGAGTGCTGCACTCCCGGGGCCTGATCCCCACCGCGTCGGTCCGGCTCCCGCTGGTCCCCGCAGGCCGAGCCTCGGTCGAGGCGGCCGAGCGCCTGCTGTGATCACACCGGCTGGCAGCCCGGGCACCAGAAGAGGTTGCGGCCGGCGAGCACCTCGGTGCGGACCTCGGTCCCGCACAGCAGGCACGGCATGCCCGTGCGCCGGTAGACGTAGACCTCACCGCCGTGGTCGTCGACCCGGGGCGGGCGCCCCATCGCCTCGGGCGTGTGCTCGGGCCTGACCGTGTCGATCCGCCCCACCCGCACGCCGTCGGCCATCAGCGCCACCAGGTCCGCCCAGATGGCCGTCCACTGCCCGCGGGTGAGGTCGCGGCCGGCCCGGGACGGGTCGACACCCTGCCGGAACAGCGCCTCGGCGCGGTAGATGTTGCCCACGCCCGCGACCACCGACTGGTCCATCAGCAGGACGCCGATGGAGGTGCGGCTACGGCTGATCCGCCGCCAGGCGGCCTCCGGGTCGGCGTCGGCGCGCAGCGGGTCGGGCCCGAGCCGGTCGTGCAGCGCCCTCTTGGCCGCGGGGTCCAGCAGCTCGCAGACGTTGGGCCCGCGCAGGTCGGCGTACTCCTCGGCGTTGCTCAGGCGCAGCCGTACTGCACCCGTCGGCGGAGGCGCCGGAGCCGGGCCGAAGGGATATTTGCCGTAGATGCCCAGGTGCACGTGGAGCCAGCGGTCGTCGTCGAAGCCGAGCAGCAGGTGCTTGCCGTGCGCGTCCGTCTCCTGGAGCACCCGCCCGTCGATCTGGCGGGCCCCGGCGGCGAACCTGCCCTGCGGGCTCTCGGCGCGCACGGCCCCGCCGCCGAACACCTGCCGATGCTGCGCGGCCAGGCGGTGAATGGTGTGTCCTTCAGGCATGGTCTCGAAATGATACGGCCGGCCGGGCACCGGCCCGGCGTGACGGATCCGGGCGGAGGAGGGCGTGCGCCGCCGCCGCGAGAGCGGCCCCGACGGCGTAGGCGGCCAGGTCGGCGGCGCCGAACGTGCTGCCGAGCACCAGCCTGGCCAGCACGCTGGCCTCCGAGAGGGCGGCCGGGACGGGAGTGAGCTGGGCGAACTCGACCGCCCAGCTGAACGCCAGGGCGCCGATCGCGGCGCGGACCGGCGGGACCCGGGGGAGCACCAGCACGATCAGCGTGTGGACGAGCACGGTGTAGAGGGCGTCACCGGCGTATTTGGCGAACCAGCCGCCGGTGACCGCGCGGACCGTGAGCCCCGCGGCGACGGTCGCGACGGCCGCGAGCGCGGCCGGCAGGCGGCTGCGGAGAGCGGGGGACAGGCGGGTCTGGAGAGCGGGGGACACCCGCTCACGATAACGAGCGCACCGCGCGCCGGGGACACCCGCTCACGATGACGAGCGCACCGCGCGGCCGGGGACACGGCGGCACCGTACGGCCGGCACGGGACGGCACCGGCCCGGCCGGGGCGCGGTGATACCGGCCGGGAGCGCCGGGCCGGCCGACGGCTCAGGTGAGCCGCCAGACCGCCGGGAGGCCCTTGCCGCCGCCGTCGGCGGAGTAGTCGTGCGCGACCTCCAGCAGCTCGTCCATCCGGGCCTGCCAGGCGATGTTCACCGGCAGGCCGGCCAGCGACGCGAGCAGCGCCTCGTAGTCGTCACAGTCGATCACGTGGAAGAGCTCCAGGCCGCTGCGCCAGATCGTCCACTCGCGCGCGCCGCCCTTCTTGATCGCCTCCACCAGTTCGGCGGGCACCTCCCGGTGCGCCCGCTCGTACTCCGACTCCTTGCCCGGCCTGATCCGGGTGTGCAACGCGACGCGCATGCCGTGCCTCCAATGGTCGTAGCCCGTTATAGCAGTGATCCGATCTATTTCAGAAAATATCCGGATGCCGAGTCAGTCTTGGGTCGACAACCAGTGAAAGCTCCGATGAAAGGCGGGTCAGGGCAGGGTGGGGAGGCGGGAGCCGTACAGCCAGCCGGACAGCAGCCCCTCCAGCGGGCCGGCCGTGCGGCGCGCGACCAGGTCGGTGAACTGGCCGGTGGTGACGGAACCGTGGCGGTGGCCGGCCGTCCACTCGCGCAGCAGCGCGAAGAACGGCGCGTCGCCCATGGCGCGCCGGAGCGCGTGCAGGGTGAGCGCGCCACGCTTGTAGACGCGGTCGTCGAACAGGCGCGGGGCGCCCGGGTCGGCGAGGACGAAGTCCTGGGGGAGGGCGGCGAGCCTGCGGTGCCAGCGGACCGCCAGGTCATCGGCGGTCGCGCCGCCGGAGACCTCCGACCAGATCCACTCCGCGTAGGCGGCGAACCCCTCGTGCAGCCAGATGTCGCACCAACCGGCCGCGGTCAGGCTGTTGCCGAACCACTGGTGCGCCAGCTCGTGGGCGACCAGCCGCTCCTGTCCGCGCCGGCCGTCCACGTGGTTCACCCCGAAGATCGACATGCCCTGCGCCTCGACCGGGATCTCCAGCTCGTCGTCGACCACCACCGCGGTGTAGGAGCCGAACGGGTAGGGGCCGAACCGCTCGCTGAAGACCTCCATCATCCGGTCCTGGCGCTCGAAGTCGTGCCGGACCCGGGAGGCGAGCCTGGCGGGGAAGGCCACCCGCGTCCCCGGTCCGAGGTCGGCCTGCCGGTAGCGTCCGATCTGGACGCTCGCCAGGTAGGAGGCCATCGGTTCGGCCTGCTCGTACACCCACGTGGTCGTCGACGCCGCCTGCCGCCTGGAGACCAGCTCCCCGTTGGCGATCACCGTGTACGGCGAGGCGGTGGTCACCGAGATCCGGTAGCCGGCCTTGTCGTCCGGCCGGTCGTTGCACGGGAACCACGACGGGGCCCCGATCGGCTGGCTGGCCACGATCACGCCGTCGGTGAGCTGCTCCCAGCCCAGCCCGCCCCAGTGGCTGGACACCGGCCGGGGGCTGCCGGAGTAGCGGACCTCGACGGTGAACGGCCCGGCCGCCAGCCGCCCCGGCGCCAGATGGAGCCTGCCCCCGCGATGGGTGAAACGGACCGCCTCGCCGTTGACCAGCACCCCGCCCACGCGGAAGGCGCCGAGGTCGAGGGCGAGGCCGTCGAGCGGCCCGGGCGCCACCGCCGACAGCCGGGCGATCCCGTCGAGCCGGTTGGCGGGGACCCGGTAGTCGAGGGACAGGTCGTAGTGCTCCACCCGGTAGCCGTCGTCGCCGTGCGCGGGGAAGTACGGCCGGCGGGGGGTCGTGCTCACAAACACGCTCGTTTCCTCTGCTACGTCTCGTGGGGCTGGGCCCGCTACCTCTCGCCGGTCCACGCGGCGATCGGATTGCCGAACCAGCGCGTGCCGGGTGGCACCGACTCGCCCCGCATGACCAGGGACGCCGGTCCGACTGTGGTGTTCTCCCCGACCGTCGCCGCGGGCAGGACGACCCCGTGCGGGCCGAGCGTCGACCCGTCCCGCAGGACGACAGTATCGATGCTCATGACCCGATCATGGAACAGGTGCGTCTGCAGCACGCAGCCCCGGTTCACCGACACCCCGGCGCCCAGGGCGACCAGGTCGACCTCCGGCAGCCAGTAGGTCTCGCACCACACGCCCCGGCCGATCCGCGCGCCGAGCGAGCGCAGCCACAGGTTCAGCGGCGCCGTGCCCAGCCACGGCTGGGCGAACCAGGGGGCGGCCAGCACCTCCACGAAGTTGTCCACCAGCTCGTTGCGCCACACGAACGAGCTCCACAGCGGCCGGTCGCCGGCCGAGATCCGGCCGAGCAGGGCCCACTTGGCCACGGTGGTGACCGCCGCGGCCAGCACCCCCGCCCCGGCCAGCACCACGCCGCTCAGCAGCACCGCGGCGGCCAGGCCGTACGATCCGGCCAGCCA
The DNA here is from genome assembly GCF_053588315.1 of Streptosporangium sp. NPDC003464. NCBI lineage: Bacteria > Bacillati > Actinomycetota > Actinomycetes > Streptosporangiales > Streptosporangiaceae > Streptosporangium > Streptosporangium sp. NPDC003464. Next base: position 14,663 of record NZ_JBSFPS010000092.1, read on the forward strand.
CTCCAGCGCGGCCGCCACCAGCACGGCGAGCGCGACCGCGCACATCGCGGGGACGACCCGGCACACCTCGACGGCGGCGCGGGCCGCCTTCAGCCGCGGCGGCGGGTCGTAGGTGCGGCTGCGGTCGCCCTCCTCGGCCGTGCGGCGCAGCTCCACCGGCGGCATGCCCAGGTAGGACGAGCCCGCCCGGGCCTTCTTCGGCGCGGCCGACAGCACCGCGACCAGGCCGTCCTTGGGCACCTTGCGGCCCGGCGCGGTCATCCCGGAGTTGCCCAGGAAGGCGCGCTTGCCGATCCGCACGTGGTCCACCCGGAACCGCCCGCCGTCCAGCTCGTACGGCGCGACCATCGTGTCGTCGGCGAGGAACGCGCCGTCCCCGACGGAGGTCATCGACGGCAGCGCCAGCACCGTCGACAGCTCCACGTCCCGGCCGACCCGCATGCCCAGGGCGCGCAGCCACACGGGGGTGACCATGCTCGCGTACAGCGGGAACAGCCAGACCCGGGCCATCGACATCAGGCGCCCGGTGGCCCACGCCTGCCAGGCCCCGCGGCTGTGCACCGGGTGGTGGCCGGCGCGCAGGCCGACCGCCAGCAGTCGCACCAGCGCCAGGATCACCAGGGCCAGAGCGGCCATCGAGGTCACGGTGGCGAGCGGCACGCCGTACAGGAGGCCGGGCAGGGAGGCCGTGTCCCCGCGCAGGAGCACGGCGAGGCCGGGGACGGCGGCGATCGCCGGGACGAGGCTGAGCGCCAGCGCGGACAGCCCGTAGACGGCCGCCCAGCGCCGCGAACGCGGTGGCCGGTCGGCGGCGGGCGGGCGCGCCTTGCCCGTCCTGACGGCGGGCACGCCCGCCCAACGCTCCCCGGACGGCACCGCGCCGGCCACCGCTGCCCCCGGCGCGACCTGCGCGTTCTTCCCTATCCGCGCGCCCGGGAACAGGGTGGCGCGGGCGCCGACCGTGGCGGAGGCGCCGATCTTGATCTCGCCGACGTGCACCCGGTCACCGTCGATCCAGTAGCCGCTCAGGTCGACCTCGGGCTCGACGGCGGCGTTCCTGCCGAGCTTGAGCATCCCGGTGATCGGCGGCGCCGAGTGCAGGTCGGCGTCGGCGCCGACCTGGGCGCCGAGCGCCCGGGCGTAGTGCGTGAGCCACGGGGCGCTGGACAGCTCGGCTACGCCGAGCCGTTCGGCGAGCCGCTCGGCGGTCCACAGCCTCAGGTGCGTCGCGCCGCCCCGGGGGTAGGTGCCCGGCTCCAGCCCCCGCAGCAGCAGCCGTGCCGCGCCCGCGCTCAGCGCGATCCGCCCGGCGGGGGAGACGAACACCACGGCGCCCAGCAGTACCCACCACCACGAGACGGCGGGCGCCCCCGGCAGGCCGATCACGTTGTTGAGAGCGGCCAGGCCCACCAGCCAGCGCAGCGCGCCGGCGGTGAGCAGCGGCACGGTGAGGACCGCCTGCGCGATCGCCGCGCGGCGCGGCATCGGCGTGACGACCCTGCCGGTGGTCACGATCTCCGGTGTGGCCGGCGCGGCCAGGTGGCCGGCGAGCCCGCGCAGCGTCGGGTGCTCGTAGACGTCGCCGACGGTGACCGCCGGATACCGGGCCCGCAGCGCCGACACCAGCCGGGCCGCGGCGAGGCTGGTGCCGCCCTCGGCGAAGAAGTCGCCCTCGGTGTCGCCGAGGACGTCCTGCCAGCATCCGGCCACCCACGGGTCGACGCCAGGGCGCCCGGCCCCGTCACGGCCGGGCAGCGGCCACGGCAGGGCGTCCCTGTCGATCTTCCCGGACGTGCGGGTGGGCAGCCCGTCCACCAGGGCGATCCGCGGGACCAGCGCGGCGGGCAGCGCGTACCGCAGCCGGTCCTTGGCCTCCTCCGGGTCGAACCCCTCGCCGGGCACGACGTACCCGACGAGGAGCTGGTGCCCCCCGCCGGTCGTGCGCACCGCGGCCGCCGCCCCGGCGACCCCGGGCAGGGCCTGCAGGGCCGCGTCCACCTCGCCCAGCTCGATCCGGCGCCCGCCGAGCTTGATCTGCTCGTCGGCCCGCCCGACGAAGATCAGCCCCTCGGGCTCGGCCCGCACGAGGTCGCCGCTGCGGTAGGCCCGCTCCCAGCCCAGCGAGCCGAGCGGGGCGTACTTCTCGGCGTCCTTGACCGGGTCGAGGTAGCGGGCCAGACCGACCCCGCCGATGACCAGTTCGCCGGTCTCGCCCATCGCGACCGGCTCGCCGCCCGCGTCCACCACGGCCAGGTCCCAGCCGGCCAGCGGCAGCCCGATCCGCACCGGCCCGTCCCCGGTCAGCGGCGCCGCGCACGCGACCACCGTCGCCTCGGTCGGGCCGTAGGTGTTCCACACCTCCCGCCCCGGTACGGCCAGCCGCTCGGCCAGCTCGGGCGGGCACGCCTCGCCGCCGAAGATCAGCAGTCGCACGTCGTCGAGCGTCTCGACCGGCCAGAGCGCCGCCAGCGTCGGCACCGTCGACACGACCGTGATGCCCATCTCGACCAGCCACGGCCCCAGATCCATGCCGGTGCGCACCAGCGCCCGGGGCGCGGCGACCAGGCAGGCGCCGTGCCGCCAGGCCAGCCACATCTCCTCGCAGGAGGCGTCGAAGGCCACCGAGAGCCCGGCCAGCACCCGGTCGCCGGGGCCGATCGGCTCCTGGGCCAGGAACAGCCCCGCCTCGGCGTCCACGAACGCCGCCGCGCTGCGGTGGGTCACCGCGACCCCCTTCGGCCTGCCGGTGGAGCCGGAGGTGAAGATGATCCACGCGTCGTCGTCCGGCACCGGCCGGCCGGCGGCTCCCGGCGTCCCGCCCTGGCCGCCGGGAACGATGATCTTCTCCCCGTCGGCGATGACGGCGCGCACCCCGGCCTCGGTGAAGACCAGCTCGGCCCGCTCGTCGGGGTCGTCGGCGTCCACGGGGACGTAGGCCGCGCCGGCGGTCAGCACGGCCAGGATCGCGACGTACAGGCCGGTGGTGCCCGAGGGCACCTGCACCCCGACGCGGTCGCCGCGCCCGACCCCGGCCTGCCTCAGCTCGGCGGCCAGCCGGTCGGCCTCGGCCCGCAGCTCGGTGTAGTCGAGGCGGGTCCGCCCGTCGTCGAGGGCGGGGGCGTGCGGATATCGCCGGGCCGTCCGGTCGAGCACGTCCAGCAGGGTGCGGACCCGCGGCGCGGAGCCCCCTGGCAGGAGCGCCCGCGATGTCAGAGCGGTAGCCGCTGGTGACGGGCTCACTTTTCCCTCCGGGTATCAGGTTTCCCCCACGTATCAGGTCACCCTGAAACCGGAACAGCTTACGTGGCGGAAATGAACACCTTTTGTGAAGAATCTCTGCACATTTAGTGAATCTTGCACGTAAGTCCTGGTCAGTCGGCCACGGTCAGGTCGCCGGTCGCCGGTCGCCGGTCGCCGGTCGCTGGTCGGCGGCAGCCGGCGTCAGGCGGTGAGGGCGCGGGCCGGGAGGCCGTGCGGGGGCGCCTCCGCCAGGACCGTCTCGGCCCCGGTGCCGAGCCGTACGGCCAGCCGGAAGCGGTGCCGCGCGCCGACCCTGCGCGGTTCGAAGGAGACATGGGCGAAGGCCGCCTCCGCCGTGCCGGCCGCCGCGAGCCGGTCCAGCTCGCCCTCGACCCGTGCCCATTCGGCGGCCGGGACGTACTGGCGCATGATCGAGTGCCAGACGACGGTGAGCGTGCCGGGCTCCAGCCGGACACCCGAGAGGAAGTCGGCGGCGCCGACGGCGTCGACCTCGGCCGGCACCCGGGCGGCCAGCCGCAGGGCGCCGTCCAGCCGCGCGGCGCGGGCGGTCTGGTCCGGCCAGACATAAGCGCGCAGGGCCAGCTTCCCGCCGGGCGACAGCGGATCGACGGGCGTCAGATCACAGCCGCGCCGCTCGACCACGGTCAGGGCCGGACGCCCGGCGGCGGCCTCGGCCAGCCACGCGGGCGGGGCGCCCAGCCAGGCGTCCTGCAGCGAGACCGGCGAGTCGGCCGGGCCCCAGGCGAACCCCTCGCACGCGTAGCGGAAGTGGTCGGCGCGCAGGTTGAGCCCGGCGCTGGCGCCCAGCTCGAACAGCCTGACCGGCAGCGGGCCGGCGTGCGTGGCCTTCAGCAGGCCGGCGATCAGGAGATTGGCCCGGCCGACCTCGTTGGTCTGCGGCGGCCGGGTCAGCCAGTCGCGGACCCACTCCATCGCGGAGGCGACGGCGGCCCGGAAGGCGTGCCAGCAGGCATCCGGCCGCTCCGGGTCGAAGACGCCGCCCGTGCTGGGATAGCAGGCGGCCAGCTCGGGGGCGCGGCCGGTGAGGGCCAGCGCGTGCACCCCGCCGAGCAGTCGCAGCGCGACGGCGTCGGGCCCGGGGGCGTCCTCGTACCCGGCGAGCGCCTCCATGCAGGGACCTCCCGCGCGGACGTCCTCCGCGACCCGTTCCAGCAGGAACGCGTACAGAGGGGAGCCGAGGTCCGCGCAGCCCCGTGCCTGATGCTCGACCATGACGGCGGCGCGCTCGCGGGACATCGGGTCCTCCTCGTCCGGATACCGGCGGTCCGCTGGACCTGGGTACCGACGATCCTTCCCCCGCGGCGGCGCGCGCGGCAGGGGCGGGCCGGGTGAGCCTCGTCACGCGCCCTCCGGCGTCCGCGTGGCAGGCCACGGCGGCAGGACCGCGCCGCGCTTCCGGGAGCGGGTGCTCGGCCACGCCGGAGAGCTCCGCCCGCCGGAGCCGTGGACGACCGCTCCGGCGCTCAGGGCCATGCCGTCAACCGGAACCGGACGGACTTGCCGTGAGGGTCGAGGGGCCAGCCCCAGTCGTGGGAGAGGTCCTTGACGATCCGATCGGTGATTCCAAAGTGATGAGAGAGCGACTGGAGCATCTCGTGTCGCTGATCAATCCCCGGCCGAGTGTTCAGGTGGTCCCGCACGGAATGCATTCGGGCTTGATGGGCCGGTTCGCGATCACCACGCTGGAGGGAGGGAGCGACGTACTGTATGTGGAGGCCGCCGTATGAGGTATCACCACAAGTGGCCAAGAAGACGTCGCCGTGGCCGTGGGGCGTTTCGAGGCCATTCGGAGCGAAGCGTTGCCGATAAGTATGCCCATCGATCTCATCCGGAAGGCGGTAGCGGAAAAATGGACCTGAGTAACGCCGAGTGGCTCAAGTCGAGCTTCTCCGGAGATGACGGCGGTGACTGCGTTGAGGTCGCGGAGCTCAAAGGCGTCGCCAACGGCCCCGGTCACAAAGCCGGGCACACCGATCTGATCGCCGTACGCGACTCGAAGAACCCCGACGGCCCCAAAATGTTCTTCACCCCCGCCGAGTGGGACGCCTTCGTCAAGGGTGTGAAGGCCGACGAGTTCGACCGCGGCTGAAGCGACGCGGCCGGCCGTCATGGTGGCGATCCATGGCGGCCGGTTGCTTTCCCGGGCCGGAATTCAAAAGACGGAGGCGATCCTGATTCTGGGGTCCGGCTACAGCCTGCTCGCGCCGGTCCTGGGCCCGAGCACGCCCGCGCTGCTCAACCTTGTCCCGGCCGTCGTCGTGCTCGTCAAGCTGTCCGGATCCGCCGCGACCCGCTGGTTCGAGCGATGAGGGCGACCTGATGGCGCCGGCCTGCCGTGAGCAGGCCGGCCATCCCGGTCCAGCGGTCGGCCGAGCCTGCGGAATTCGGTCGGGATCCCGCGGCCCGCGGCCCTGCGCCGCGCCGCGTGTCAGGCGACGTAGCGGCAGACCAGGGCCTCGGTGGGATGGCGGAAGGCGCTGACCACCACCCGCGTCGGCTCGTGGTAGGCGCATGCGGAGAGCGGGTTCGCCGGTATGACCGCTCCTGTGGTCAGCATGCAGACGTACCCCGTGGTCCTGTAGAGAGCCACGACCGTACGCGGATCGATGTGCGTCATGCAGTAGCCGGCCCCGGATACCGGCCCGTAGACGATGTCGACGGTGCTGTTCGGCGCTGCCGTGACGTTCACTGGGGTGGCCTGTGCCGGAGCCGCTGTGAGCGCGCCGGCCAGCAGCGCGCCGGCGGCCAGGACGAGAGCACGACGGAGCATGGAGAACCTCCTCGATAGCAGGGGGTGCGTACGGCCTGTCTGATGCGGACGGTGACCTCGAAGGCAGCACGGATGAGCGGCTCTGAGGCGGAGCCGGGCCGGCTGGGTACGTGCCTACACCGCATCGGCCAGGGAAAACAGGAGGGCTGGGTCTGCTTCTCGCAGTATTGAATAGGAAACCTTCCTGTGCAACAGCGTGTTGTCGCTGACCTTTCACCAGTTCTGGGTCGCTGATCTATCACCAGTTCTGAACGGTGTCGTCCCTTCTGTGCGCGGGGGTGGGGTGCCTCTCGGGGCACTTGCCTAGGTCTCGGGCGGGTGGGGTCCTGCCTCTGCGGCCGGGGGATGGGGCGGGGTCCGGCGATGTTCTCGGTGGATGGTCCGGGATTCCGGGGCGGTGGCTGATCGACGCACATATACCGCCTTCTTTTTTGTTTACCAAACAAAACTCGCGATTCATGGCGAATCTCTGGCCGTAATGCCGGATTAGCACGAGTTCAACGTTAGATCTTGCTGCTATATGATCCGTGTGAGATTCTGACGCGTTGTGGCGGCGAATACGACGACGGAATTAGAGGCGGCGTTATCGCGGGTCGCGCGGCTCGGGGAAGGCCATGCCGGATTACTGGATCCGTGTGCGCGGTGCATGGTGACGCACGCGTGGGTCGGCGGGGGAGCCCCGATGTTCAGCCAGGCGCTCGCGCACCGGCGCGGGGCCCTGCAACTGGCTTTCCAGTCGGCGGCCGAGCTGATAGCGCAGCGGATCAGGCGGCTCGGCGGTCAGGCACACGTGCCGTCGTTCTCGACGTCGGTCAGCGTGATGGCCGCGACACCGGCCCCCTTCTCCGGGATGGACGTCGCCGCCATGGACCGCCTGGTCGCTGATCTGCAACGGGCCGGGCAGGAGTTGCCCGAGGCCGGCCGGCGGCTGAGCGCCGAACTGTCGGCGCTCTGCCTTCCCGCCCCCTCCGGACGGCAGATCGCCGACGCCGGGGTCTGGGCGGAGGAGCAGGCGCGGGACCTGCGGCGGCGGCTGGCCACGATCCGGCGGCAGCACGATTTCGGCGCGGCCTCCCAGGCGACGGCCGGTTTCGGGCTGTTCGGTGGACACGCCCCTGATCCGGCCGGGATCGGGCAGCTGACGGCCGCCGCGGGCAGCGGGGATGTCGCGGCGTTGAAGGCACTGCTGGACCTGCAACGGGCCGGCAAGGATGCGACCCTGGCCGCCCGGCTCAACGCATGGTGGCGGCAACTGGACCCGGCCGCCCAGGACCGCTTGATCGCCGTCTCCCCGGTCCTGGTCGGCGGCCTGAACGGCCTCCCGGCCACAGTCCGCGACCAGGCGAACCGGAGACATCTGGCCGACCAGAAGACCGCGACCTCCACAGAGCTGGAGCGGTTGCGTAAAAGCTGGGCGGAGGTGGACAAACTGATAAAGGGACTGGAGCTGAGCAGGATCGGTGGCCTTACCGGCCGGGCGACCGGGGTCACCGCGGAGCTGGAGCGGCTGCTTGGATCATCGGCGGACACGGAGGAGGCGATCGAAGCACTGGAACTGAAGACGCGGCAGATCGCCGCGGTGGAGAAGGGGCTGGCGCTCGGCGGGCAGAACGGCCGTCCTCCGACGCTCCTGCTCCAACTGGAGCTGGACGGTCCGGGCAAGACCGCCATCTCGTTCGGAGATCCCGACGAGGCCGACAACCTGGTCGCCTACGTCCCCGGCACCGGCACCACGCTGGAAGGTTTCGCCGGAGACGCCAACCGCGCAGCCGTCATATGGGACCAGTCGCACAAGTTCCAGCCGGACAAGAAGATCGCTTCCATCGCCTGGCTCGGCTACGAGGCCCCGCAGTGGGATGCGACTCTGAGCCTGACCAGGACGGTCGCCAACATGAACGCCGCCAAGGAGGGCGCTCCGATGCTGGCCGGCTTCGCCGACGGCCTGCGCGCCGCGCACCGGGCGGCCTCCGATGCCCGGTTCACCGTGCTGGGGCACAGCTACGGATCGACCGTCACCGGCCTGGCGGCCCAGCAGCGCCCGGGCGCCTTCGCCGATCAGGTGATCTTCGTGGGGAGCCCTGGTGTGGGCGCCGTGAAGGCCGGGGACCTGGGCGTCGGCTCGGTGTGGGTGGGGGAGGCGCCCAACGATCCGGTGGGAGATGTCGGTTCCGTCCCTCTCCAGCTCACCGGGACCCTCAACGACCACGCGCCCTATCTCCCGGAAGTGAGCGGCCCGCTCGGTGTCGACCCCAGCACGGCTGAATTCGGCGCCCGGCAGTTCTACGTCAAAGACTCGGGAGATCCTGCATATACCTTCAAGGCCCACTCGAAATATTGGGACGCCAACTCTGTGTCACTTATAAATATCGGGCACCTGGTTGACGGCCAGCACAGTGATCTCGTTCCGTTTCCCGAATCGTCCACCAATCCGATGGCGACTCCACCGTTTCCCGCCACCTCATCCTCTCCGTTGCCGCGTGCGATGCCAGTCGAGAATCCGTCTCCTCATCCGCAGCTTTCGCCCACACCGGCTGGAGAATAGATGTCACGCCTCGCTGCGATGATCACTGTTGTTACTGTTCTTGCCGTTGGTTGCACTGGAGGACAGGCCGTGGACAGACCCACGATGACTCAGGCTCAGGCACTGGCCCGGGTTGAGCAGCTCATCAAGGAGACGGTCGCGGTGATCAGGCCGGAACCTCGTCTGGACCTCTACCGTCCCAGTCTCAACGTCAACAGCTGCCTCGACCCCACCGACGGGGGTTCCGAAGAACGCGTCGTGATCAACCGTTCGTACTATCTGCGGGACATTCCCAGGGATCAAGTCGGGGAGGTGGCCAGGCAGATCAAACAGCACTGGGAACGGCAGGGTCACTACATCGAGGGAGTCTCCAAGAACGGCCTCAACATCGCAGGGCGCTCTCAGCCTGATGATTTCCTGATCTCACTTGCGTCAACCGGTGACGATGACGTGCTGAATCTGGGGGCCTCATCTCCCTGTATCTGGCCGAACGGGACGCCGGGGCCCTCCACCACCACCTGATCGGCACCATCCTTCCGATGCTCCTCACGCCCCGGTGACGTTGCTGCCGGCAGGTCGCCGGCGGGGCAGGTGACGGGCGTGTCCGGGCGGGGTGCCCGGGCGGTCGCCGCCGCATGTCCTGGTAAATCCTTCCTTGACATGCAGTGCGCCGATGTGGTCGGCTTTGCGCTTTCTTGATTATCGGCCGACGCGATCCGATCCCCGGGGGAAAGCCACTCATGCCGCGGCGTCACCGGCACGCTCTGACCTGTCTGTCCGTCTCCGTGGCCGGCGCGCTGCTCGTGGGGGTCCCCGCGCCGGCGCACGCCGGTGGGCACGCCGCGATGTCCAGGCCGAGGATCGATCCTGTGCCGGAGGTCCCCGTCCCGGCGAGCGGGTCGGCCGGCGTGCGGCTGGAGCCGTCGCCGGCGGCCCGGCCGGTGCCGGAACGGCCCGTCGGCCCCGAACCGCCCCCGGTGACCACCCCGGCGGGTCCCACCCTGGTCAACGGGATCGTCGCGGACGCCGAGCGGCGGTTGGCGGCGGAGGGGGCGGGGCGCACGGCGCCTGCGGTCCGGAAGCTGCTGCCCGCGGCCGACCAGGCGTCGATCCTGGAGGTCTCCAGGCCGGCGGCGAGAGCGCTCGGCCGGATCAAGGAGCTCGCGGGCGTCTCGAAGGGCGTCCCGCTGCTCACCTACCGGCTCTGCGCGGAGAGCGCCGGCCGCCCGGCGTCCTGTTCGGCGCCGCAGCCGCCGGCCACGCCGGTGCAGGCCGACGTGACCGGCGACGGAACGGCCGACGTGCTCGCGAGTCTCGTGCCGCAGAAGGTGAAGGGCTCGGACGCGGTGGGGGTCGGCCTGGCGAGCGCCAGGCTGCCCGGCAGCGAGACCCACGACGGGCCGCTGAAGGCGCAGGTGTGGGCACAGTACGACATCCCCGGCAAGGACGGCGAGGTCAGGCGGCTGTCGGTCGGCTTCGACGGATACCGGCGCGGTTCCTCGCTGTCCGGGCTCGACTGGGGTGTCTTCACCGTCGACCTGGCCGCGCAGGCCGCAGGCGTGGTCGACGTGCGGGCGGACGTGCGGAGGTCCGACCCCGGAGCCTCGGCCGCGGTGGTGGCGGGTCTCGACGGCGAGACGCTGATCAGCCTGAGACAGGCCCCCGCGGCCGCGAGGTTCACCGCCCGTGCCAGGTCCGACGGCGAGCGGAGCAGGCTGGGCGTCACGTCCTCGGCGCCGGCCGGGCTCGACGCGCTGGTCGTGACCGACCGGCGGAGGTTCACCCGGATGCTGGCCGACGAGATGCGGACCCGGTTGAGCGCGGCACTGACCCGCTCCGGAGGCGTCGCCGACGTCCACTTCACCAGCCCCGCCCCGATCGGCAGAGCGCAGTTCCACGACTACGTCTACCGTGACGGGCTGCTGGCGAAGGCCGCCGGCCTCTCGATCACGAGGCTGCCGTCCGACTTCCGCGCGCGCTACGCCTCGGCGGCGGGCACCCAGGCGCTGACCGTGACCTCGGGGGCGCCCCGGGCGGAGGCCGCCGACGTGCTCTACTTCGACAGGGCGGCGGACAGGACCGTCGTCCAGGCCGCGCTCACCGGCCTGCCGGCCCGGGTCAGGCTTGTCAACGACCTCGCCGCCCACCGGGTGACGCACACGGCCAGCTCGGCGATCGGCGGTCTCGAGGTGATCCTCCAGCGCAACGAGGGGGCGATCTCGACCCCCCGGGGCGGTCACGTCACCATGATCAAGGACGGCGGCCGGCTCGGTGTCTCGGGCCGCCTGTCCCAGGTGGCCGGGGCCGACGTCACCTACGGCGGCGCGCCGCGGATCCGGTTGGAGCTCGGCCCGAGCGGCCGCCCGTTCCTCGGCGCGGCCAGCATCGACCGGACCCATCTGGTCCGGCTGGAGCTGTCCAACACCCCCGCCAGGATCAGGGCGGAGCTTGATCCGGGCGCGGGCCGGGCCGAATACGGGGCGAGCGGGGTGATCGACAGGCTGCGCGCCGCCTACGCCCACACCAGGACCGGCCCGACGGTCGACGGCAGCCTCTACGGCCTCCGCTCGACCGTCAGGGCGTCCTGGCGGCTCGGCGAGCGGACCGCCGTCGACGTGGCGACCACGTCGAACCTCAAGAAGGTCGGGCTCTACGCCGCCAGGAGCTACCTGACGCGGGTCGGCCCGGCCGGCGGCGAGGACGTGCAGGCGGCCGTGGAAGGCGTGCGCGGGCACGTCACCGCCGTGGTCGACACGCGGGACAGCCGCCTGGACTGGACCGCGGACCGCCCGGTGGCCTCGGTGACCGCCGTCGCCAGGGCCGGTGTCCAGGGCCGCGCCTTCAGGCTGGCGGCGAGCGCGACCGGCGTCCCCGCCCGCTTCGACGCCTCATGGGCGGCGCGGACCCCTCGCTTCCGCGGCCTGTCCGGGCCGATCGGCTCGGCGGCGATCGCCGTCACCAACCACGCGGGCGCCCGGGCTCCCGCGGGGCCGCACCTGGCCGCGCACTACGTCGAGGCCACCGGCGACTTCGACGCCAGCGTCAGGATCGACGGGCTCAAGCACGCGGAGTTCACCCCCACCGGCAGCGGGTTCAAGGCCGACGTCCGGGCGGCGCGGCAGACCGTCGCCCTCGACGCCGACATCCGGCCGGCCGGGGATCTCCGGTTCGGAGTGCTCGGCCGCCTCGGGCCCGTTCCGGGCGGCATCGCGGTCTCCGCGGCGGCGGGCGGTCCCGTCACCTATGACGCGGGCGGCCGGCGGCTGGACCTGAGGGCCCAGGTCTGGCTGGGCAAGGCCGCGGCCCTCGACGCCATCAAGGCCGTCCCGCACGTGCCCGGCGGTCTCTCCCTGGTCGACGCCGGCTGCGACGGCTGCGGCACCGGCCAGGGCCCGTTCTGCACGGCGGAGCGCGGCTGCTTCGGCCTCAAGGGATCCATCGACGTCACCGGCCTGCCGTCCAAGGTCACGGTGGACCCCGCCAGGCAGACGTTCGCCTTCACCGGCTACCGGCCCGCCTCCGGCAGGCTCGGCCTGTACCTCGACAGCACCGTCCTCGCCCCCGCGCCGGTCAGGGCGCTCGCCACCCTGACCGGGCTGCCCCGGTCGATCACCCGCATGTCCGTCGGCCCGTTCGGCATCGCCAGGGGCAAGGACGACGAAGGCCGCGACACCGGCGTGGTCACCGCCAACTACAGGCTGGAGCCCGCCGCGACGATCGGTTCGCTGGAGGTGCTGGCCGAGACCGACGCGGGAGGCGGATACGGCCGCGTGCGCGGCCAGGTCGCCCTGGACCCGGTGCCCGCCGCCGTCGCGGTCAGCGGCGCGTACGGCAGGCGGACGCGGATCCGGGTCCACAACTCCACCCCCGTCCGGAGGCTGCAGGCGAAGGTGACCGCGCTGGGCGGCGACCGCGGGCCCGGGACCGGCCTGCTCCGGTTCACCGACGTGCCGGCCGTGTTCGGCATCGACGCCGACGCCGCGGACACCGGACTCCAGCTGCCCGCCCTCACCTACAAGGCGGGCGCCGGCACCCTCGACGGGCTCTTCGCCGTCGAGGGCGCGCTGATCGAGAGGGTCTACCGGCCGCGGGAGGGCGAGCTGCTCGACACCTCCTTCGCCGTCGAGGACCTGGCCGCCGACACCACCGCCAAGGTGAATCCCGACCTGTCCGTCGAACTCGTGTCCAGGCCGGTGCCGACCAGGCTGCTGGAGGTGCACACCGGCCTGTCCCTGGCGCCGGTCGCCGCCCAGCGGGTCTCCGCCCGCAAGGACGTCCCGCGCACCGGGGGATTCCTCGCATACCGGCTGGGCGGCGAATTCGGGCTCGGGCGCAGCAGGATCGGGGACCTGTCGCTCACCGTGCACCGGATGTCGTGGCTGAGGATCCGTCCCGGCCGGATCCCGTTCGGGATCGCGGCGCCGAAGGCGCTCGGCTATCTCACGCCCGGCTTCGAGGGCGGCTACGACCGCCTCGACCTGCGCGCGGACGGGGTCGACCTGCGTCCCGACGTGAAGCTGAACGTCAAGGTCAGCAGGAGCGTCGGGGCCGACGTCTTCAACCAGGACGTGCGGCTCGGACCGGTCAGGTCACTTGCGTTCCGCCACTACGACCAGCGGATGCGCCCCATCGGCGGCAGGCAGACGATCAAGGCGGCCGATCTGCCGCTGGCCTGCGTGACGGTCGGCACCAGGCTGGGGCTCGTCTCCGCGCGGGCACGGGACTCGATCACCCTGCGCGGAGCCGCAGGCCCGCAGATGGTCTCGCTGCTCGACCAGGGAGGGCGGGTGCCCGGCTACGCCGTCGACCTGCTGTCCCACTTCATGTCACCCTTCCCCGGAGCGGACTGGAAGATCTCCGCCGTCGACCCCGGCCGCTGCTAGGGCGGGCCCGGCGTCCGGACGCCCACGACGGAGGGCGCCGCCCGCTGTGCCGACGCGCAGCGAACCGTCGGTGCGGACGTGCAGGCAGCCCGCGCCGCCCAGGTCCTTCAGCGCGAGCTGCCCGTCGCCGCGGTCCTCCGGGGTGACGGCGAGGCCGGTCGCCGGCGGGGTGGCCGAGGCGCGCACGCCGCCGTCGCCGCCGGTGGACAGGTACGGCCAGGCGCCGTCGGCCCGCAGGGTGAAGGGGCCGGAGGGGACGACCGGCTGCCCCTGCGCGGCCTTGACGGCGAAGTAGTCGAAGTCGGCGGTGACCGGGGTGCCGTTCTGCGCCGAGAGAGCGAAGAGGCCGACCCCTCCGGCCACGCCAGGGACGGCGCGCTCGGCGGCCACACCTCATGGGTCCCGGCATGGATCCCGGCGGTCGGTTTCACCCGGGCCCGCGGTGGAAAGTTCACCGGCGTGGACGAGGTGTGGGATCTGGTGATCGTCGGCGGCGGCCCCGCGGGCTCCGCGGCGGCGCTGTGCGCCAAGCAGCTCCGGCCGCAGGCGCGGGTGCTCCTGCTCGACAGGGCGGACTTCCCCCGTGACAAGGCGTGCGGCGACGGCATCGCCGCCCACGGCCGCGACGAGCTCGCCCTGCTCGGCGTCCCCGACCTCATCGCCGACTACCGGCCGACCCGGCGTCTGTCGGTGATCTCACCCGGGGGCGCGCACGTCTGCGCCACCGTCGCCCGTCCCCACCACGTCGTCCCCCGCGTGGTCTTCGACGCCCGGCTCGTCGACGCGGCCCGGGCCCGCGGCGTCGAGGTCCGCCGCCACCGCGTCCGCACGCTCGCCGTACACCCCGGCCACGTCGTCCTCGACGGCGCCGTCACCGCCCGCGCCGTCGTCGCCGCAGACGGGGCCAACTCGGCCGTGCGCCGCCTCATCGGCGTCGCCCCCGCTCCCGACAGGCACACCGCGATCGCCGTCCGCGGCTACGCCGACCTGCCCGCCGACGACGACGTCCAGCTCATCGCCATGCAGAAGGAGGGCTGGCCCGCGTACGCGTGGTCGTTCCCGATCGGCGACGGCACCGCCAACGTCGGCTTCGGGATGCTCCTGCCCCGGCTGCGTGCCACCGGGCTGCCCGGCCGGGAGGTGCTCCACGGCCGGCTCGCCGCGCTGCTGCCCCACCTGCCCGCCCGGGACCTGCGCGCCCACCACCTGCCCCTGTCGCCCGGCCGCCCGGTGCCCGGAGCCGGGCGGGTGATGCTCGCCGGTGACGCCGCCGGCCTTGTCAACCCGCTCACCGGCGAGGGCATCTACTACGCCCTGCTGTCCGGCCGGCTCGCCGGCGCGGCCGCCGTCCAGGCCGCCGACGACCCGCTGCCCGCCTACCGGCGCGCGCTGGGGAAGGCCCTCGGACGGCACCTGCGCACCACCGACGTGCTCGCCCGCGCCGCCCAGGCGCCCGGCTTCATCGACGCCGCGATCGGCACCGCGGCCCGGCGCAAGGAGGTCTTCGACCTGCTCGTCGACGTGGGGCTCGGCGCGGGCACGGTGCCGCTGGGGCTCGGGTGCGCGGTGGCCGGCCGCTGGCTGCTGAACGGTCTGCGGGGAAGGGGAAGGGGAGGATGAGGCGCCGGTCCGGTGCCGATGAACGGCCTGCGGGGAGGGCGCGGGGCGCCGGCTCCGCCGCGGGGCCGCGTCCGGTCCGGTCGCGTCCGGCCCCGCCGTGCAGCAGAGTGATGGGGTGACACGTCGCCTCCCGCCGATGCTCCTGGCCGTGGCCCTGCTGTCCGGCTGCGGCTCAGAGGGCACGCTCAGCCAGGCCGCGCTGGATCAGGCCCGGGCCCAGGGCGTGGCCCCGGATCTGATCTATGTGGTCGACCTGCCGGGATACGGGCTGGCCGAGCAGCCGGTCGGCGTGGTCGGGGAGGAGGGCTTCGGGGCCTTCTACGTCTCGCCGGAGGGCCGGCAGGTGGAGCTCCGGATCGACCGCGGCACGTTCAGCGACGCCCTGTGCGCCGACTCGCCCCTCAACGGGGCCGAGCCGCCGGCGCCGGTCCGGTGCGAGCGTGACGAGGTCGGCTGGTACCGCACGGCAGGAGGCCGTCACGAATACACGGCGCTCAACGGTGACCACTACGTCCGGCTGAACGGCCGCGTCGGGGAGGTGGACCGGGCCGCGCTGAAGGCGGCCGTGGCCGGGGCGCGGCCGGTGAGCGGGGAGGGCTCCGGGACGCCCTCGCCGCCGCCCGGTCCGGTGGACCGCGGCGACCTGCCGACCAACGGCGACGGCGCGCCGGACAACGGTGTGGGCCCCGGCGGCTGACCCGGATCCGCCGACCGGGGGGAGGGCTCGACGGGCCGGTCCGGCGGGCGCGTGGGCCGGGGGGTCAGCCGGCGTCGCCGCCGGCCGTGGCGCCGATGACCTGCGCGAGATCCACCGGCACCGGGTAGGGGCGCTCGGCCGGGAGCAGTCCGGTCACGTCCCGGCCGCTCCGGAGGGCGGCGTGGAGGTCGCGGACCCGGCCGGTGATGTCGGTGATCGCCAGGGTCCACCCGTCGAGATAGCGGTCGACGGCCTCGCCGGACAGGCCGACCTGGATGGACCGGTACGGCAGCGCGTTGTGGTGCGGATCGCGTTCGGGGTCCCACTGGATCCGGACCGGGCTGTGCCGCAGCCGCTCGGCCCACCCGGCGCGGTCGCCGTCCGGCCCGTGGTGGCTGAGGCAGGAGTGGGCCAGCGCCCACTCGAAGCCCTCGCGGGTGATGTCGACGGCCAGGACGCGGGTCTGGCCGGGCTTGGTGGCCCAGCCGCAGCGGTACATCATCCAGCGGAACGACGGCTTGATCCAGGTCATCCGCTCCCGTTTGAACGGTGCGACGAACCGCTGGGCCGCGACGGCGGGGCCGGCGATCACCGGATCGTAGGCCTGGTAGACGGTGATCGACTCCTCGGCGTAGGTGGCACGGATCTGCCGGTAGGGCACGTTCATGACGCCCAGGGTGGCGGGCCGGGCCCTGCCGGGCAACCGGATTAACCGGGTGGGACGCGGGCGGGACGGCCGCTGACCTGCGGATCACGGTGACAGGCCGCCGGCGGGAGGGCGGTGGCGGACCCGCACGCCGAGCCCGGGGCGCCGGCCGGAAAAGCCGGTGCGCGCCGTGGCGGGGGGCGGGTAGGCTGCCCGGCATGTCCACACCCCGGATCTCTTAGCTCGGACACCCGCTTCCACGCCACCCTTGTGTCCTTGAGCTATCCGGAGTGCGATCAAATGATCACTGTCCGCGGTGTCGACGTGCGCGTCGGCGCCCGCCTGCTGCTGTCCGACATCTCCTTCCACATCTCCCCGGGCCACCGGGTCGGCCTGGTCGGCCGTAACGGCGCCGGCAAGACCACCCTGCTGAGCGTCCTCGCCGGGCAGGCACAGCCGGCGGCCGGCACCGTCACCCGTACCGGTCCGGTCGGCTACCTCCCGCAGGACTCCCGGGCCGGCGATCCCGCCGCCACCGCCACCGAGCGCGTCCTGTCGGCCCGCGGCATGGACCGCGCGGTGCGCGCGCTGCGCGCCGCCGAGGCCGCGATGGCCGGGGCCGCCGGCGCGGCCCAGGAGCGGGCGATGCGCGCCTACACCCGCGCGGAGGCGGAGTTCCTGGCCCGCGGCGGGTACACCGCCGAGGCGGAGGCGGCGCGGGTCGCCGCCGGGCTGGGCCTGCCGGACCAGGTCATGACCCGGCCGCTGGGCACCCTGTCCGGCGGGCAGCGGCGCCGTGTCGAGCTGGCCCGCATCCTGTTCGCCGGCCACGGAACCCTGCTGCTGGACGAGCCCACCAACCATCTCGACGCCGACTCGGTCGCCTGGCTACGCGCCTTCCTGACCGCCCACCAGGGCGGCCTGGTCCTGATCAGCCACGACACCGACCTGCTGGCGGCCACCGTCAACCGGGTCTTCCACCTCGACGCTCACCGCGCGGCCATCGACGTCCACAACACCGGATGGGAGGCCTACCTCGCCCAGCGCGAGGCCGACGAGCGGCGCCGCGTCCGCGAGCGCGCCGGCGCCGAGCGCAAGGCCGAGGCGCTGCGGACGCAGGCCGACAAGATGCGGGCCCGTGTCAAGACCGCCGTCGCGGCCAAGAACATGGCCCGCCGGGCCGACCGCATGCTGGCCGAGCTGGAACCCGTCCGCCGCGCCGACAAGGTCGCCAGGATCCGGCTGCCCGAACCGGCTCCGTGCGGCCGGATCCCGCTGGCCGCGATCAGCCTCACCAAGTCGTACGGCCCCTTGAGTGTGCTCACCGGAGTCGACCTCGCCGTCGACCGGGGCAGCCGCATCGTGGTCCTCGGCCTCAACGGCGCGGGCAAGACCACCCTGCTGCGGACCCTCGCCGGGCATGAGCGTCCCGACGCGGGCCGGGTCGTGCCCGGGCACGGGCTGCGGCTGGGCTACTTCGCCCAGGAGCACGAGACGCTGGACGGTGCCCGCACGGTCCGGCAGAACCTGGCGTCGGCCGCGCCGCACCTGACCGACGGCGAGGCCCGGACCATCCTCGGGTCGTTCCTGTTCTCCGGCGACGACGCCGACAAGCCGGCCGGGGTGCTGTCCGGCGGTGAGCGGACCCGTCTGGCGCTGGCGACCCTGGTCTGCTCCGGGGCCAACGTGCTCCTGCTCGACGAGCCCACCAACAACCTCGACCCGGCCTCGCGCGGTGAGGTCCTCGCCGCGGTGGGCGCCTACCCGGGGGCGGTGGTGATGGTCACGCACGACGAGGGCGCGGTCGAGGCGCTGCGGCCGGACCGGGTGCTGCTGCTGCCCGACGGCGTCGAGGACCACTGGAGTCCCGGCTACGCCGGCCTGGTGCCGCTCGCCTGAGACCCCGAGGCGCCTGCCCGCCGTACAGCGCCGGCTGTGGCTGGCCGCGTCCCAGTTGGGTATCAGCTACCGGGGCGGACCGCTGGC
>NZ_JBSFPS010000093.1:0-32938 GCF_053588315.1 Streptosporangium sp. NPDC003464
CCGACCAGATCGTGCCCATCAACGACTCGGCCATGAAGTCAGCCGAGATCGTCGCCGGACCGGCCGACAGCGGCTCCAGCCTGGTCAGCTCCAGCTCCACCGCGCTGGTGCGCGCGGGCAGGCCGTAGGCCTCGATGACGCGCGGGTGCAGCTCACCGGCGTGACCGACGAGCACGTCCCCGGCGTACAGGGCCGCGCAGCGGCCCGGGTGCCAGGGCTCGTGCCGGTCGGCGCGGACCTCAAGGGTGACCCCGGCCTCGCGGGCCACCGTGCGGGCCGCCTCGACGGCGTCCGCCCAGGCGGCCGCCCGTCCCTGGCCCCACCATCCGGAGCCCTCGAACTCCCCGGCCAGCACGGCTGCCACCCGCAGCGGCTGGGCGGGCAGCGCGGACTCGATGGAGGCGAGCTCCTCCTCGCTCGGCCTGCGGTCCACCCCGAGCACCGGCGCGCTCTTGGCCGCGCCCTGGGACGGCCGGTAGACCAGGCCCGTCTCGAACAGCGCGGTGTCGCCGAACCCCCGGCCCACGTTGCGGACCAGCGTCTTGAGCAGCCCCGGCAGCAGCGTGGTCCGCATCAGCGGCTCGTCCTCGCTGAGCGGGTTGGCCAGCCGTACGGCCCGGCGGCGCGCGTCGTCGGCGGGCAGCTGCAGGTTGTCGAAGTCACGCTCCCCGACGAAGGGGTAGGCCAGGATCTCGACGTAGCCGGAGGCGGCCAGCGCCCGGCCCACCCGGCGGCGCAGCCGCTGGCCCTCGCTGAGACCGGCGCCCGCCGGGGCGGCCGGCAGGATCGAGGGCAGGTTCTCGTAGCCTTCGAGCCGGATGACCTCCTCGGCGAGGTCGTTCGGGTCGGTGAGGTCGGGCCGCCAGGAGGGCGGGGTCACCGTCAGCATGTCGTCGCCGGTGACCGCGAGCTTGGCGGCGATCTCGTCGGCGGGGGCGACCGCGCCGCCGGTGACCGTGCAGCCGACCTGCTCAAGGCGGCGGATCACGGTCTCCCGGTCGTAGCCGATCCCGGCGACCTTGCCGGGGTGGCCGCTCGGGATGGAGATGCGGACCGGCTCGACCTCGGCCTCGGCGTGGGTCACGCCCGGCTGGATCGTGCCGCCGCCGAGCTCCGCCAGGAGCTGGGCCGCGCGCCAGGAGGCGTACAGCGGCAGCTCCCGGTCCACGCCCCGCTCGAAGCGCTTGGACGCCTCGCTGACCAGGTTGTGGCGGCGGGACATCCGCGCCACGCCGCTGGCGGCGAAGTGCGCGGCCTCGATCACGATGTCGGTGGAGGCCCCGGAGATCTCGGTGTGCAGGCCACCCATGGTCCCGGCCATCGAGATCGCCCCCGACGCGTCGGTGATCAGGACGTCTTCCGGGTCGAGCTTGCGGACGACGTGGTCGAGCGTCTCCAGCGTCTCGCCCGGCTCGGCCCGGCGCACCACGATCCCGCCGGTCAGCCTGGCGGCGTCGAAGGCGTGCAGGGGCTGGCCGAGCTCCAGCATCACGTAGTTGGTGACGTCGACGGCCAGCGAGACCGGGCGCATGCCGGCGCGGGTGAGCCGTACGCGCAGCCACAGCGGGCTGGGCGCCGCCGGGTCGAAGCCCTGCACCTCGCGCAGCACGAAGCGGTCGCAGGCCGTCGGGTCGGCGATGGAGGCCGGATAGGACGGACCCGCGCCGGCGGGCGGGGAGACGTCGGCCGGGTCGAGGAAGGCCGAGCCGAAGGCGGTGGCCGCCTCGCGGGCCACACCGCGGATCGACAGCGCGTAGCCGATGTCCGGGGTGATCTCCAGCTCGATCACGTCGTCGCGCAGGCCGAGCAGCTCGACCACGTCGGCCCCGATCGGGGTGCCCTCGGCCAGCACCATGATGCCGGCATGCTCGTCGCTCAGCCCGAGCTCGCGCTCGGAGCAGATCATGCCCTCGGACATCCGCCCGTAGGTCTTGCGGGCGCCGACCTCGAAGCCGCCGGGCAGCACTCCGCCGGGCAGCACGACCGGCACCCGGTCACCGACGGCGAAGTTGGTCGCGCCGCAGACGATCTCACGCGGCGCGGCCTCCCCCACCTCGACCTGGCAGTGCCGGATGGGCTTCTTGAAGCCCTGCAGCTCCTCGATGGCGAGCACCTCGCCGACGACCACGTTCTTGACGTCGTG
This sequence comes from Streptosporangium sp. NPDC003464, assembly GCF_053588315.1. NCBI lineage: Bacteria > Bacillati > Actinomycetota > Actinomycetes > Streptosporangiales > Streptosporangiaceae > Streptosporangium > Streptosporangium sp. NPDC003464. The sequence goes on from NZ_JBSFPS010000093.1 coordinate 2,144, forward strand.
GCCGTAGGAGGTGACGGCCTCCAGCTTGAGGCCCGCGGCGGTGAGCCTGTCGGCGACCTCCTGGGCGGTGACGGCGGGGAGATCGACATACTCCCGCAGCCATGAAAGCGGGACCTTCATCAGACCTCCATCCCGAACGGGAGCGTGAAGCGGACGTCTCCCTCGACCATGTCGCGCATGTCCTCGACGTTGTGGCGGAACATCAGCGTGCGCTCGATGCCCATGCCGAAAGCGAAGCCGCTGTAGCGGCCGGGGTCGACGCCACAGGCGATGAGCACCCGCGGGTTGACCATGCCGCAGCCGCCCCACTCGATCCAGCCCTCGGACTTGCAGGTGCGGCAGTGCGGGTTGCCGGGCACCGCGGAGGCGCCCCGGCAGACGAAGCACTTCAGGTCCATCTCGGCGGACGGCTCGGTGAACGGGAAGTAGTTCGGCCGGAACCTGGTCGTGATGCCCTCGCCGAACATGACCTCGGCGAACCGGTCGAGGGTGCCCTTGAGGTGGGCCATGGTCAGGCCCTCGTCGACCGCCAGCCCCTCGACCTGGTGGAAGACCGGGGTGTGGGTGGCGTCGAGCTCGTCGGTGCGGAACACCTTGCCGGGTGAGATCACATAGACCGGCAGGCTCCGGCTGAGCAGGGCCCGGATCTGCACCGGCGAGGTCTGCGTGCGCAGCACCATGCCGGAGTCGACCGACTCCACGAAGAAGGTGTCGTGCTCCGAGCGCGCCGGGTGGTCCGGCGAGATGTTCAGCGCGTCGAAGTTGAACCACTCGCCTTCCAGCTCGGGGCCCTCGGCCACCTCGTAGCCCATCGCGACGAACGCGTCGGCGACGCGCTCCTGCAGGGTGGTCAGAGGGTGCCGGGCGCCGCGCGGGGCGCGGTCCCAGGGCAGCGTGACGTCGACGGTCTCCTCGACGAGGACCCGCTCGTCACGCTCGGCCTCCAGCTGGGCCTGGCGCTCGGCGAGAGCCTCGGAGACGGCCTTGCGGGCACCGCCGATGCGCTTGCCCGCCTCGGCGCGGGCCGCCGGCGGCAGGGCGCCGATCTCACGGTTGGCCAGGGCGATCGGCGAGCGGTCACCGGCGTGCGCGAGCCGTACCTGCTTGAGTTCGTCGAGGTCGCGCGCCGCCTTGATGGCGTCGAGCGCGTCGGCCTGCATGCGCACCATCTCATCGGCGTGCAGCGGGGTCACCTCAACCGGGTCGTAGTTAGACAAGAGAGCTCCGAATCCAGGGCTTAAGCGGCAACGAGTCTAGTCGGGGAAGCCCACCGGGCCTGCATCCACGCTCAGGCGAAGTCAGGGGTGCCGGTGGGCACCATAAATCGGAACTCGGCCCCGCCCTCGGGCCCCCGCTGCACGGAGATGGTGCCGCCGTGGGCCTCGATCAGGCCCTTGACGATGAACAGGCCGAGCCCGGTGCCACCGCGGCGGCGGGCGTTGCCCCGCCAGAACTGCCGGAACACGCGCGTGGCCAGCTCGGGCGGGATGCCCTCTCCCTGGTCACGGACGGACACGGTCACTCCCCACTCGTTCGGCTCGATGGCTACTGTCACCGTACCGCGCCCGTGGCGGACCGCGTTTTCCAGCAGGTTGGCCAGCACCTGGTCGATCTTGTCCTGGTCGAGCCAGGTCTCGGGCAGCTCGCCCAGGACCTCCAGCCGGAAACGGTCTTCCGGCTCCCCCGCCGCGACCCGCCCGGCGATGACCTTGCGGGCCCTGGCCGGGATGTCGACCACCTGGCGGTGGATCTCCAGCCGCCCGGACTCGATGCGGGAGACGTCGAGCAGCTCGGTGATCAGCCGGGTCACCCGGTCGGCGTCGGCGTTGACCGTCTCCAGCATGACGAGCTTCTGGTTGTCGGTGAAGCGGGTCCACTTGGCCAGCAGGGTCGCGGTGAAGCCCTTGACGCTGGTGAGCGGGGAGCGGAGCTCGTGGGCCACGGTGGAGACCAGGTCGGCGCGGCTGCGCTCCAGGCGGGCGCGGGCGCCGGCGTCGCGCATCGTGATCACCACGCGGACGATCTCACCGCCCCGCTCGGGCCTGCGCACCAGACGGGCGGCCACGAGCATCTCCTGGCCGCCCGGGGTGCGCAGCGGGAGCTCGGGCTGGCGGCTGCGGGTGGGCAGCCCGCCGTAGGTGTCGAACCACTTCCACCAGTCGCGCCCGTCGTGGTCGTGGAAGGAGAACACGTCCCGCAGGTGCCGTCCGGCGGCCTGGTCGCGGGTGATCCCGGTCAGGCGGGTCGCGGCCCGGTTGACGGCCAGCACGTGGCCGTCCCGGTCGGTGACGACGAGGCCGTCGGGGAGCTCGTCCACGTCGATCACACAGGCGGAATCAGCGCTCCGCTCGTCGGTGTGTTCGCCGTGCACGACCCCGCCTCCTCGACGCTACAACGCCGACAATAGCGGGTTTCCCGCGTTCTACGGCAGCCTCGGAGCGGGGGTCCGGGAACCGGCCCGCTGAGATCGGGCAGATGCGTACAGACACACCGCGGCGGCGGTCGCGAGGTTGAGACTCTCGGCCCGGCCGTAGATCGGCACGCGGACCACTTCGTCGGTCAGCCGCAGGATCTCCTCCGGCAGTCCCCACGCCTCGTTGCCGAAGACCCAGGCGGTCGGACCGGACAGGTCCACGTCGTCGAGGGTCCGCTCGCCGGCGCCGTCGGCGGCGAGCACCCGCAGCCCGGAGTCCTTCAGCCGCCGCACGGCCTGCGCCACCGGCGCCCCGGTGGTGACCGGGAGGTGGAACAGGCTGCCCGCGCTGGCCCGGACGCACTTGCCGTTGTAGGGGTCCACCGAGGCGTCGGTGAAGACGACCGCGTCGGCACCCGCCGCGTCGGCGGTGCGCAGCACGGTCCCGGCGTTCCCCGGGTCCCGGACGTGGGCGAGCACGGCCACCAGCCTGGCGTCGGCGGTGACGGCGCGGTCCAGGGCCACGTGCACGAACCGGCACACCGCCAGCAGCCCCTGCGGGGTGACGGTCTGGGCGAGCTCGGCCATGACCTCGCCGCTGGCCCGGTGGACGGGCACCCCCGCGGCGGTGGCGGCGGCGACGATGTCGGCGTGGCGCGTCCCTGCCTCGGCCGTGGCGAACAGCTCCACCACGACGCCGTCCAGCGCCAGCGCCTCGCGGACGGCCTGCGGCCCCTCGGCGAGGAAGGACCGGTCCCGGTCCCGGAAGGCCCGTTTGGTCAGCCGCCGCACGGCCTTGACCCTCGGCGACTTGATGTTGGTCAGCTCAGATCCCGCCATGCCCGTCCCCCCAAGAATGCGAATGCGGCCCACAGCGTGATCGCTGTGGGCCGCACGCTCGTCAGTGCCGGATTCAGCCGGCGACCGGCGCGTTCACGTCGGCCGGGAGCGCCTTCTTGGCGGCCTCGACCAGCGTCGCGAACGTGGCGGCGTCGTTGACCGCGAGGTCAGCGAGGATCTTGCGGTCGACCTCGATGGAGGCCAGGCGCAGACCCTGGATGAGCCGGTTGTAGGTGATGCCGTTCTGGCGGGCAGCGGCGTTGATGCGCTGGATCCAGAGACGGCGGAAGGTGCCCTTGCGGTCCTTGCGGTCGCGGTAGGCATAGGTCATCGAGTGGAGCATCTGCTCCTTGGCCTTGCGGTACAGCCTGGACCGCTGGCCCCGGTAGCCCTTCGCCCGCTCGAGAACGACCTTGCGCTTCTTCTTGGCGTTGATCGCCCGCTTCACGCGTGCCATGTGTATCTATCTCCCCGGGGGCCGTTACTTAGCGAGCAGCTTCTTGATCTTCTTGGCGTCGGCATCGGAGAGCACGACCTCGGACTTGAGACGACGCGTCAAGGTGGACGACTTCCACTCGTTGTAGTGCGCGCGGTTGGCCCGGCGGCGCTTGATCTTGCCGGAACCGGTGAGCCGGAATCGCTTCTTCGCACCGCTGTGCGTCTTCATCTTCGGCATCTCAGCCGTCTCTCCCTCGATCGTGCCGATGTCCCGGGCCGGTAACCCGAGTCAAGGGCATGCCTGACTGCGAGACCGGACCCGGTCTCGGCTTAATCTCGCGACTACCTGACGGTTCAGGCTATGCGAGTCACTCCTGCGGAGCGGCCACCTCGTCCTCGACGGGCGCCTGACCCTCCACGGAGTCCTCGTCACGCCGCGCCTTGGCCGCCGCCTTCTCGGCCTTGGCCTCGGCCTTCTTCTTGTGCGGGCCGATCACCATGATCATGTTTCGGCCGTCCTGCTTGGGCTGGGACTCCACGAAGCCGAGCTCCGTGACGTCCTCCGCCAGGCGCTGCAGGAGCCGGAAGCCCAGCTCGGGCCGGGACTGCTCCCGCCCGCGGAACATGATCGTGACCTTGACCTTGTCTCCCGCCTTGAGGAACCGCACCACGTGACCCTTCTTGGTCTCGTAGTCGTGCGGGTCGATCTTCGGCCGGAGCTTGATCTCCTTGATGATCGTGTACGCCTGGTTACGCCGCGCCTCACGTGCCTTCATCGCGGACTCGTACTTGAACTTGCCGTAGTCCATGAGCTTGCACACGGGCGGGCGGGCCGTCGCCGCGACCTCAACGAGGTCGAGGTCGGACTCCTGAGCCAGCTTCAGAGCATCGCCGATGGAGACGATGCCAACCTGTTCGCCGTTCGGGCCGACGAGGCGGACCTCGGGGACGCGAATACGGTCGTTGATGCGGGGCTCGGCGCTGATGGGGCCTCCTAGGTTGCGATCCGCAGCCGCCTTCGCAGGCGGCTGCCACATGCTCGATCGTGCCGGGAGGTCGTGGAACGCAGGCCGTTGGCAGGTCTGGAAGCACGAAATGCCCCGCACGTCGCGCATGCGGGGCCACATGAGCTCATCGGATCTGACACCTTGAGCTCTCCGGAGTTATCCGGTGTGATCCTTGACCTGCCGACCTTGCGGTCGACCAGGTGGGAGGTGAACCTCCGCTTGCGCGTCCAGCAGGCATGCCGGACCGATCGAGTAGTTACATTACCACAACCCCCCACGTCCACAGAATCATCCCGCGACATCCCCGCCGCCGACGCGATCCCGAGAACTGTTGCGCGATATACCGATGGTCGTTATATAACGACAGTATGAACGAGCGATCGATGCAGGAGCCCACGTTCCTGATCCTCACGGCCCTGGCCGCCGGGCCCCAGCACGGCTACGGGGTGATCACCGACGTCCAGGAGATCTCCGACGGCCGGGTGCGCCTGCGCGCGGGCACCCTCTACGCCGCCCTCGACCGCCTCCAGTCCGAGGGTCTCGTCACCGCCGACCGCGAGGAGGTCGTGGACGGCCGCCTGCGGCGCTACTACCGGCTGACCGGCGACGGCGCCGGCCGCCTGGCGGCAGAGGCCGAACGGCTGCGCCGCAACGCCGTGGCCGCCGCCACCCGCCTGCGTGCCCGGCCGGCCGGCGGCATGCTGTTCCGTCGCGGCCTCGCCGGAGGCGCCGCGTGAACCCTCTGGAGAGGCGCTACCGCAGGCTCATGGCCTGCTACCCCCGGGAGCACAGGGCGCGCCACGAGGAGGAGATGATCGGGGTGCTGCTGGCCGGAGCCGAGCCGGGGCGCAGGCTGCCGGACCCACGCGACGCCCTCGACCTGGTCCGGGGCGGGGTGCAGATCCGCCTCCAGCGGTTCCTCGGGCCCGAGGCCGCCACGCACTGGCGCGACGCGTTGAACGTCGCCGCCGTCGTCGCCCCCGTCTACCTGCTCGTCGTCCAGGTCGCCGGGACGGTCGTGCTGCTGTGGCCGAGCGATCCGGGCCTGTCGGCCTACAACCTGCTGGGACTCGTCGGCCTCCTGCCGAACGCGCTGATCGTGGGGCTCGCGCTGCGCGGCCTGCGCTGGACGGCGGCGGCCGCCGCGTGGATCCTCGGGCTCGCCGGTCCCGTCGTCACCGCCGTGGCCACCGCGGACCTGGTCGAGCGGACGGGTGGGCCGGGCGCCTACCCCCCGGTCGGCGTGCCCACCCTCGCCGAGCAGGCGCTCTGGGCGCTGCCCGTTCTGATCCCAGCTCTGCTGCTCACCGCCGCGCCGCGTCCCGCCGAGGGCGCCGAGCTCATCGGCCGCCGGAGACTGCTGCTGTGGGCCGCCGTCAGCACGGTGGCGCTGGCGGCGGCGACCGCGTTCTGGTACGGCTGGTCGGCCGACGACTACGCCAACGTCCTGCTCGGCCCGGCCCTGGTCGCCATGGCCTGCGGGGCCGGCAGCCGCACCCCGGCCGGCCGCCGGGCGATCCTGCTGCTGTCGCCGATGCTGCTCCTGATGTACGGCGACGGCCTGATCCGCAGAACCTTCGACGGCAGGTGGTTCCTGTCCCTGGTGGAGATCCTGCTCGTCGGCGTCCTGGCCGTCGTCGCCCGGCGCGGCTTCAGGCCCTACGGCACCGGGACGGTCAGCTCTCCGGAGCGGCTCGTCTGACGATCTCGGCCTTGCCCGCCGCCCGCATCGTCTCCACCGGCACGTCGGTCCGGCCGGTCATCAGCTCGACCTGCCGGACCGCCTGGTGCAGAAGCATGGGGAAGCCGCCGATCACCGCGCCGCCCCGCTCCGCCACGGCCGCGGCCAGGCGGGTGGGCCACGGCGCGTAGACCACGTCGAAGAGCGCGGGCACCCCGGAGACCCGGCCGGCGAGGTCGTCGGCGGCTCCGGCGGGCAGGGTCGAGACGACCAGGTCCACCTCCAGGGTGGCGTCGAGCTTGTCGAAGGTCCGCACCTTCAGGGCCATGCCCAGCCGCTCCGCCGCCTCCGCGGTCTCCCAGGCTCTGGCCGGCTCACGGACCACCAGGGCCGCCTCGGCCAGGCCCAGCTCGCGCAGCGCGGCCAGCGCGGAGGCCGCCGTCGCTCCCCCGCCGAGAATCGTCGCCGCCCGGGGCCGGGTCACGCCCGCCTCGGCGAGCGCCTGCACGATGCCGTGGACGTCGGTGTTGTCACCGTGCCGGGCACCGTCGCGGAAGACCACGGTGTTGGCCCCGCCCACCTGGACCGCGAGCTCGGAGACCGTGTCGAGCAGCGGCAGCACGGCCCGCTTGAGCGGCATGGTCAGCGACAGCCCCGCCCACTCGGGGCCGGAGCCGCCGATCAGGGCGGGCAGCCCGGCCTCGTCGCACTCGATCGCCTCATAGCGCCAGTCGTACAGGCCCAGGGCCTCGTAGGCGGCGCGGTGCAGGGAGGGGGAGAGCGAGTGCGCGATGGGGGACCCGAGCACCGCCGCCTTCATCATCCGCCCCTCTGGTTCTGTTCGAACTCCGCCTTGAACTGGAAGAACTCGGTCTCGGAGGAGGTGAACTTGGTGATGCCGCGCTTGGTGTCGGTGGTCACGAACCAGATCCAGTCGCCCTTGGTCGGGTGGAGCGCCGCCTGGATGGCGTGGTCGCCGGGGTTGGCGATCGGTCCCGGCGGCAGACCGGGCCGCGCGTAGGTGTTGTAGGGCGAGTCGCTTTCAAGGTCGGCGTTGGTCGCCGCGACGCCGTACTTGTTCAGCCCGTACATCACCGTGCTGTCCATCTCCAGCTTGCGCGGGGGGTTGCCGCCGAGGCGGTTGTAGATGACCCGGGCCACCTTGCCCATGTCCTTGACGCTGCCGGACTCGGCCTGGACGATGCTGGCGATCGTCATGATCTCGTGCGGGGTGCGGCCGAGAGCCTTGGCCTCCTTCACCAGCCCGTCCTTGTCGGCGGTCTCGTGGAAGCGGTCGACCATCGCGGTCAGGATGTCGGCGGGCTCCATCTTGGGCGTGATCTCGTAGGTGGCCGGGAAGGCGTAGCCCTCCAGCCTGCCCTTGGCGTAGGAGGGCAGGCCCAGCGCCTTGACGTCCTTGGCGGCCCGCTGGAACTCCTTGAGCGGCTTGCCGGTCTGCTTGGCGAGCTGCTCCAGGGTGTCGGACAGGCGCAGGCCCTCCTTGAGGGTCACCCGCTCCAGCAGCCGCTTGGCCGGGTCGAGCAGCTCGACGGCGGCGGCGGCCGACATCTGCTTGCGCATGGTGTATTCGCCGGGCTGCAGGGAGGCGCTCTTGCCCGCCTTGGCGACGGCGTCGGCGAAGGCCCGGGCGCTCTTGACCACGCCCTTGTCCTGCAGGGTCTGGGCGACGTCCGAGGCGCTCTGGCCGCCCTTGATCTCCACGACGACCTCGCCGGTGCCCTGCCCCGTGTAGTCGTCGGGCGTCATCACGTCGCGCAGCCAGGTGTAGCCGTAGAAGCCTCCGGCGCCGATGCCGCCCAGCAGGACGATGACCGCGAGCATCGGGGCGAGGAACCCGCCCCGGTTGCGGCGGCGCTTACGGCGACGGCCGCGCCGCCCGCCGCCCGAGGACGCGCGAGACTTGCGCCGCGACCCACCGTCGTCGTCGGCGACCAGGAAGTCCATATCGAGATCGTTCATAGAGTCGCCGGCCAATCTCCCGGTAGGTGCGGCCTGGCGTCAAGCGGGTATGCCAAACCGAGGGGGGACACCGGGCCAAACGCCCCGGTTCGCCGGGCACCTTCTCCAGGCCTGCCGGTGCGCGTCGCCGCATGCGACGGAACGAGAGGTGTTCCGCCGGGCATCAACACGCCCCGAGGTAACGGTTCAGGTCTTCCCGGTCTCTCACGAACTCACTCTCCGTATCAGCGAATTTCGTGATTCTATGCTCCGGAGCGATTGTGACAAACCGGAAGCAATCACCTTGATATGGCCTGAGAGCCGTCCGCAGCGCCCTCTCCCCCGGCCACACAGGGGATCCGGGCCGCGGACAGGAGACGTGAGGCGGTCTCACCCGGGTGTCCTTCTCCGGCACCTCGGGGGTCCCGCGCCGCGGTGCGTAGCGCACCGTGACGCCGGACCGGAGCGGGGCCCGCGTCCTGATCCGGCCGCCGGTCGCTCCGGCGCCCCCGGGACGGCCGGGGCTCCGCCCGTCCTCGGCGTGGCGGACCCCCGCCACCGTGACGGCCGCCAGGAGGGACGGGGCCGTGCCACCCGCAGGCGGCCGCAGTGGGCTCACCGAGCGGCCCCACCACTCGATCCTCCGCCGGGGGGCTGCCCCTCGCCCGGCGGGTCGAGCGCCCGGCCCGGCGGCGTGCCGGTGGCGCGCTCGGCGTCCAGGGCCGCCTGGAGCAGCACGACGGCCGCCGCCTGATCCACCACACCACGCTGGTTCTTGGCCTTCACACCGCTGGCCCGCAGTCCCTGCTGGGCGGTGACCGTGGTCAGCCGCTCGTCGAACAGCCGGACCGGGATGTGCGCCAGCCGCTGCGCGATCCGGGCGGCGAAGTCGCGGGCGGCCTCGGCCGCCCGTCCCTCGCGCCCCGAGAGCGAGGTCGGCAGGCCGACCACGATCTCGACGACCTCGTACTCGGCCGCGATCTCCGCGAGCTGTTCCAGGTCGCCCTTGCCGCGCCGTACGGTCTCCACCGGCGTGGCCAGCAGCCCCGAGGGGTCACTGCGGGCCACGCCGATGCGGACCGAGCCGACGTCGACGCCCATCCGGATACCGCTTCTCATCATCGTCTCCGCCCCGAGCCGGATCCGGTCCGCAGGCGCCCGCCGTCAGACGAGCGTCTGGGCGATCGCCTGCTCGACGGCGCCGAGCGCCTCGCCGATCGCCTCGGGACGGACCCCGCCGCCCTGGGCGACGTCGTCCTTGCCTCCGCCGCCACCGCCGAGCGCCTTGGCGGCGACACCGACGAGGCGGCCCGCCTTCAGACCGCGCTCGCGCCCGGTCTCGTTCACCGTCGCGACGACCACCGGCCGGTCGCCGGGGACGCCGGCGACGACGACGACCGCGGGGCGCTCACCGGGGAAGCGGCCGCGCACGTCGAGGGCGAGCCTGCGCAGGTCGTCGGGGGAGGTCCCGTCAGGAGCGCGGTGCGTCACGACGGACACGCCGTGCAGGTCCCGGGCACCGGCGGCCAGCTCGCCCGCCATCGCGAGCACCTGGGCGGAGCGGAGCTTGTCCAGCTCCTTCTCCGCGGTGCGCAGCCGGGTGACGATGCCCTCGATCCGCTCGGGCAGCTCCTCACGGCGGGCCTTGAGCTGCTCCGACAGCTGGGCGACGAGCACGCTCTCGCGGGCCAGGAAGCGGAAGGCGTCCAGGCCGACCAGGGCCTCCACCCGGCGCACGCCCGCGCCGATCGACGCCTCGCCCAGCACCTTGACCAGGCCGAGCTGGCCGGAGCTGGAGACGTGGGTGCCGCCGCAGAGCTCGCGGGAGTATTCGCCGACCTCGACGATGCGGACGGTCTCACCGTACTTCTCGCCGAACAGGGCCAGCGCGCCCATCGCCCGGGCCTCGGCCTGCGAGGTGTGGAAGGCGTTGACCTTGAGGTCGTTGATCAGGACGGCGTTGACCTCGTCCTCGACGTCACGGAGCATGCTGGGCGCCACGGCGCCGGCGGCGGTGAAGTCGAAGCGGAAGCGGCCGGGCGAGTTCTCCGAACCGGCCTGCGCCGCCGTCTCGCCCAGCGCGTTGCGGAAACCGCGGTGCACCAGGTGGGTGGCGGTGTGGCTGCGGGAGATGGCGCGGCGCCGCTCGACGTCGATCTCGGCCTGGGCCTGGTCGCCCACCCGGATCTCACCGGTGCGGACCTTTCCGCGGTGCACGACGACGCCGGCGACCGGGGACTGCACGTCCACGATCTCCACCTCGGCCCCGTCGGTGCGGATGACGCCCTGGTCGGCGAGCTGGCCGCCGCCCTCGGCGTAGAAGGGAGTGCGGCCCAGCACGACCTCGACCTCGGTGCCGGCGCCCGCGGCCGGGACCGAGAGCCCGCCGACGAGGACGCCGATGACCTCCGACTCGGCGCTGACCTGGTCGTAGCCGAGGAACTCGACCTTGCCGGTCTTCTCCAGGATCTGCCCGAACACCGAGATGTCGGCGTTGCCGGTCTTCTTGGCGGCGGCGTCGGCCTTGGCCCGGTCGCGCTGCTCCTTCATCAACCGGCGGAAGCCCTCTTCGTCGACCTTCAGCCCCTGCTCGGAGGCCATCTCCAGGGTCAGGTCGATCGGGAAGCCGTAGGTGTCGTGGAGCTGGAAGGCCTGCTCCCCGCCGAGCGTGCCCTGCCCCTTGCGCTTGGTCTCCTCCACGGCCACGTCGAAGATCGCGGTGCCGGTGCGGAGGGTGCCCAGGAAGGAGGCCTCCTCGGCGTCGATGACACCGTGGATCTGCGGGGCGTCGACCTTGAGCTCGGGGTATTGGTCGCTCATCACGCCGATGGTCACCGCGGTGAGCTCGTGCATGTAGCGCTCCTCGCCCGCGCCGAGCAGGCGCAGGTTGCGGATGGCGCGGCGCAGGATGCGGCGCAGCACGTAGCCACGTCCCTCGTTGGAGGGCAGCACGCCGTCGGCGACGAGCATCACGCCGGTCCGGACGTGGTCGGCGATGACCCGCAGCGAGACGTCGGCGCGCTCGTCGCGGCCGTAGCGCGTCTTGGTGAGCTCGGCGGCCCGCTCAAGGATCTTGTAGGTGGTGTCGATCTCGTAGATGTTGTCGACGCCCTGCAGGATCGCCGCCATGCGCTCCAGGCCCATGCCGGTGTCGACGCTCTTGGCGGGCAGCTCGCCGAGGATCGGGTAGTCCTCCTTCACCCCGCCCGCGCCGCGCTCGAACTGCATGAAGACGTTGTTCCACACCTCGAGGTAGCGGTTCTCGTCGGCGATCGGGCCGCCGTCCTTGCCGTATTCGGGGCCGCGGTCGTAGTAGATCTCGGTGCACGGGCCGCACGGTCCGGGCACGCCCATCGACCAGTAGTTGTCGGCCATGCCGCGGCGCTGGATGCGCTCCTCCGGGACACCGACCTTGTCGTGCCAGATGGCGTAGGACTCGTCGTCGTCGTAGTAGACGGTGACCCAGAGGCGCTCCTCGGGGAAGCCGAAGCCGCCCTCGGACTCCGGCTTGGTCAGCAGCTCCCACGCCAGCGGGATCGCCTGCTCCTTGAAGTAGTCGCCGAAGGAGAAGTTGCCCAGCATCTGGAAGAACGTGGCGTGCCTGGTGGTCTTGCCGACCTCTTCGATGTCGGGGGTGCGCACGCACTTCTGGGCGCTGGTGGCCCGGTTGAAGGGCGGCTTCTGCTGGCCCAGGAAGTAGGGCTTGAACGGCACCATGCCCGCGGGGACCAGCAGCAGCGTCGGGTCCTCGGCAATCAGGCTGGCCGAGGGCACTACGGCGTGCCCACGCTCCTCGAAGAAGCGCAGGAAGCGGCGGGCGATCTCTGCCGACTCCATGTCAGCGGCCATCCTTTACATCGTAGTGATAGGTGTTCTCAACAGTGTCGAGCCCGAACCTGGATCGCAACTCGGTTTCCCGCTTGGCCGCGCCCTCCAGGGCGTCGCCGGCGAAGTCCCGCATCTGCTCCAGGGCACCGGAGGCGCTGTGCACGGCGCGCCGGGCCAGGTGGTTAGGGTGCAGTGCCTGCAGCTTACGCATGGCCCACACCGCGCCGAACGCGCCCAGGGACATGTAGAACAGTCGCCGGATCATCGCCGCCGCCTCTCCAGCATCCGAAGGTTCGATCTGCCACGGACGTGCAGGGCCTGCCGGACGCCGTGAGCGAGTGCCGCGATCTTGATCAGCGGCCCGGTGACCAGGGTCTGGGCGACATCACTGACCTTGGCGACGTGCCCGCTGACCTGCTTGACGTCCACGGCGATCGCCTCGACGGCCACGAGCTGGCGGTTGGCCTCGCTGACGGTGGTCGTGACGTCCTCCAGCAGCGGCACCACCCGCTCGCCCAGCTCCGAGACCATCTTGGTGGTCTCGGTGAGCAGCCGGGCCAGCCTCACCAGGACCATGGCCAGGAAGCAGACCAGGACCACCCACGCCACGGCGACGATCAGTCCTGCGACCTCTCCGGCGGTAAGCATGCGCCGATCTCCTCACTCGACCCGGCTGGAACGGCAAAACCCTATCGCGTCCGGCACCACTCCCCCGGCACGCCGTCTCGGACGGGCCGTCCCGCATGGGCCGGGAGGCGTCGCGGGGCCGGACGTCGCCGTCAGGCCGTCCCCGCCCCGCGCGGGGCGCCTACCCAGGCTAGTCGCCGGAAACCCCGCCGCGGCAAGCTCGACGCCGCGGACGCCCGCGCGGGCGGGTCGCCGAGGACCTCCCTCCGGGCGGCCGCCGACCCCCTTCGGGAGGTCACTGGCCGCGGAGAAAGGAGCGGATCTTGGACCAGCGGTCGGCGAAGGCCGCCTCGGCCCCGTGGCGGGTGGGCTGGTAGTAGCGGCGCTCCCGGAGCTCCTGCGGGGCGTAGTCCTGGCGGACCAGACCGTGCTCGAAGTCGTGCGGGTATTTGTAGCCCTTGCCGTGGCCGAGCTTCCCTGCCCCGCCGTAGTGGGCGTCGCGCAGGTGGTTGGGCACGTGGCCGATGCCGCCGCGCCGCACGTCCTCCGAGGCCGCGCCGATCGCGTTGGTCACCGCGTTGGACTTGGGGGCCAGCGCGCAGTGGATGACCGCCTGAGCCAGGTTGAGCCGTCCTTCGGGCAGGCCGATGAACTCCACCGCCTGGGCCGCGGCCACCGCGACCTGCAGGCACGTCGGGTCGGCCATGCCGACGTCCTCGGAGGCGAAGATGACGATCCGGCGCGCGATGAATCGGGGATCCTCACCCGCCTCGATCATGCGGGCGAGGTAGTGCAGCGCCGCGTCGGCGTCCGAGCCGCGCATGCTCTTGATGAAGCCGCTGATCACGTCGTAGTGCTGGTCGCCCTGGCGGTCGTAGCGGACGGCCGCCTTGTCCACCGCGCGCTCCACCACCTCGACGGTGATCTCGCCGTCGGCGATCAGCGAGGCGGCCTCCAGGTAGGTCAGCGACCTGCGGGCGTCTCCCCCGGCCAGCCGCGTCAGGTGCTCGGCGGCCTCGGGCGCCAGCTTCGTCCTGCCGTCCAGGCCGCGCGGGTCGGCCACGGCGCGCTCCAGCACCGACCGGATGTCGTCCTCCGACAGCGACTCCAGGGTCAGCAGGAGCGAGCGGGACAGCAGCGGCGAGATGACGGAGAAGAACGGGTTCTCGGTGGTGGCGCCGATGAAGGTGACCCAGCGGTTCTCCACCGCGGGCAGCAGGGCGTCCTGCTGGGCCTTGTTGAAACGGTGCACCTCGTCCACGAACAGCACGGTCTGGCGGCCGGACATGCCCAGCTCGCGTCGGGCCTGCTCGATGGCCGCGCGGACCTCCTTGACGCCCGCGGACACGGCGGAGACCTCGACGAAGCGGCGCTTGGTGACCCCCGCCACCACATAGGCCAGGGTGGTCTTGCCGGTGCCGGGCGGGCCCCACAGGAACAGCGACATCGGCGCCTCGGCCTCGACGAGCCTGCGCAGCGGCGTGCCGGGGCCCAGCAGGTGGCGCTGGCCGATCACCTCGTCGAGGCCGCGCGGGCGCATCCGCACCGCCAGGGGCTCATGGCCGCGATGGGCCTCCTCCGCCGCCGAATCGAACAGGCTGTCCACGCTCCGACAGTACCGGCAGGGCGCCGCTGCCGGATCCACGCGCCGGGCGCCCGTCCGGCACGGGAGGGAGACCGGCCGGCGCGGGAGGGAGACCGGCCGGCGCGGCGGGGCTCCTTCCGCGGGCGCCCCCGCCGCACGCGGAAGGAGCCACACCGTCTCGATGTGGTCCAGGCGGTCCCGCGGGCGCCCCGCCGCCCGTGGAAGGAGCTCCGGCCCGGTCAGCTCCCCCAGACGGCGACCGCCCCGCTGTGCCCGGCGCGCAGCACGTAGTAGAGCGCCGCGACGGCCACGAGCACGGTGAGCGCCGAGACGGCCGGCCCGCTCAGCCGTCCGTACCGCTCGCCCCACGAGAGGTGGACGAGGATCAGCGAGACCACGCCCAGGGCGAGGGCGGACAGCAGCAGTGGCGTGGCGAAGCCCTCGTGCTCGGCGATGCGCCGGCCGAGCCGGCTATCGACCGAGGAGAACCGCCCGTCCTTCAGCGCCTCGCCGCTCTGCCTGGCCGCGAAGACGGCGATCGGGACGATCACCGCGAGCGCCGTCACCGGCCACTTCAGTACGGCCCGCGTGCGCGGTGCCAGCGCGTGGGCGGCGGCCAGCACCGCCAGGAGCGGCGTCAGGACCACGGCGGCGTGGATGATCAGGGGATGGGCGGGCAGGCCCAGGATCTCGTCGAACATGCGGGGGCTCCGGTCATACGCGACTCTTCATCACCGAATACGGAATCTCACCACGAAAGGTTCTGAAATGCACCAGGGTGTCCGGTGAGTTCCCCACCTGTCCCACGCGCTGGATTACGTCACTTACATCCAGCACACGCCAAGGCCGGTACGCTTTCCGCCAGTCAATAGTCATGAAACGGTAATCGTGGAGGACATAGCGGTGAGCGGCGAGGACCGCCAGAGCCAGCTGGCGCGGGAGCACAAGGAGCGTCAGGCCCAGCGTGCTGAGCAGGCGACCAAGGCGAAGCGGAACACCTTCATCGGCGCCGGCGTCGCGGTCGTTGTCGTCGTCGGCGGCCTGGTCGCCGCGACGACCCTGCTCGGAGGCAACGACGGCGGCAAGCCCGCGGCCGCGAGCTCGCCGGCCCCCTCCGACACCGCGCAGCCGACGATCTCGGCCACGCCCAGCGCCCCGATCGACCCGTCCAAGGTGAGCTGCACCTACCGCAAGGACACCAGCGGCAGCCCGGCCAAGAAGGTGGGCATGCCGCCGAGCAAGCCCAACCTGAAGCTGAAGACCATGACGATCACCACCAACCAAGGTGTCGTCGTGATCGACCTGGCGACCCAGCAGGCTCCCTGCGCGGTGAACTCCCTCGCCTTCCTGGCCAGGAAGAACTTCTACGACAACACCAAGTGCCACCGCCTGGCCACCCCGGAGAACTCCGGTGTGTACATGCTCCAGTGCGGTGACCCGCAGGCCAAGGCCGACGGCGAGAACCCCACCGACGGCCAGGGCAGCTCGGGCTACGTCTTCGACGACGAGAACCTCGGTGGCATACCGTACGCCAAGGGCACGGTCGCGCTGGCCCAGCCCGCCGACGCGAGCAACCAGAACGGCAGCCAGTTCTGGTTCTCCCTCGGAGACGAGAACTCCCAGCTGGACCCGGCCTACACGCCTTTCGGGACCGTCTCCAAGGGCATGGACGTCCTTGAGAAGATCGCCGCGGGCGGGTGGATCGTCAACCCCGAGGACATCACCGGCGACGGCGGCTCCACCGCCCCCAAGCTCCCGGTGATCATCAAGGACATGAAGCTCGCCTGACGAGGTCCCGGGCGGGACGCCCCGGCGGTCGGTCGACCGCCGGGGCGTCCGCTTTTCTCCGGGCCGGTGCTCCGAGTTCTCTCCCGCCCGGTGCTCCGAGCGGGTCCTCCCGAGCCGGTTTTCGAGCCGTCTCTCCCTGGCGGGCCGGTGCCGCGGAGCTCCCGGATACTGCGGACGATCTATCCCATATCGTGTGATCCCGCTCATATAAGGTCGACATCCGGCGCCTCCGAGCGACACTTGAGGCGGAGACAGTGTGATCCATCTCACTGAGGGGCGCCGATGCCGGAGAAACTACCCGCCGAGTTCGTGTTCAGCCCGGAGTTCAGCAGGGATCCCCATTCCACCTACAGCGCGCTCCGGGACAGGGGCCCGGTCCACCCGATCGACTTCCCACCCGGCACCGACGCCTTCCTGGTGGTCGACTACGAGCACGGCCGCAAGGCCCTCAACGACCCCCGCCTGAGCATGAACCCGGCCCGGTGGCCGGAGCTGTTCCCCATGATCTTCGGGCAGGGCAACCCGGTGCTCGCGCACAACATGCTCAACAGCGACCCGCCCGACCACACCCGGCTGCGCCGCCTGGTCTCCAGGGCCTTCACCCCGCGGCGGACCGAGAGCCTGCGGCCCCGGGTCCAGGAGATCACCGACGAGCTCGTCGACGCGATGGCCGCCAGGGGGCACGCCGACCTGCTCGGCGACTTCGCCTTCCCGCTGCCGATCACGGTGATCTGCGAGCTGCTGGGCGTCCCGGTCGACGACCGCGACGCCTTCGGTGACTGGTCGACCTCCCTGATCACCCCGCCTCTCGACGAGGAGCAGGCCCGGCACCGCGCCGAGGCGAACGACGCCATGCGCGCCTACTTCGGCCGGATCATCGCCGAGCGCCGGGCCCGGCCCCGCGACGACATGGTCAGCGCGATGGTCGCCGCCCGCGACGAGGAGGATCTGCTCAGCGAGGAGGAGGTGCTGTCCACGCTCACGCTGCTGCTCATCGCCGGGCACGAGACCACGGTCAACCTGATCGGCAACGGCATGCTGGCCCTGCTCACCCACCCCGGCCAGCTCGCGCTGCTGCGGGAGCGGCCCGGACTGCTGCCGTCGGCGATCGAGGAGTTCCTGCGCTACGACGGCCCCGTGGAGCGGGCCTCCTTCCGCTTCTCCACCGACGACATGGAGATCGCCGGCGTCCCCGTCCCCAAGGGCAGCCTGGTCCACGTCTGTCTCGGCGCGGCGGGCCGCGACCCCGGGGCGTTCGACGATCCCGACACCCTCGACATCACCCGGGCCGACAACCGCCACGTGGCCTTCGGCCACGGCATCCACTTCTGTCTGGGCGCGCCGCTGGCCCGCCTGGAGGCCCAGATCGCCTTCGAGACGCTGCTGCGCCGCCTGCCGGACCTCGCGCTCGCCTGCCCGCCCGGCGAGATCGCCTGGCACCGGAACGGCTCGCTGATCCGCGGGCTGCGGGCGCTGCCCGTCCGCTTCTAGCCCCTTCCGGTCACGCCGGAGGCCCCCCGGGACGCGTCCGTCCCGGGGGGCCTCCGGCCGGGGAGCTTAGACCTCCGCCTTCGGCTTGGCGTCCACGCCCGCCTCCTTGCGCTGCTCACCCGTGATCGGGGTGGGCGCGCCGGTCAGCGGGTCGAAGCCGGAAGCCGTCTTCGGGAAGGCGATGACGTCGCGGATCGAGTCGCCGCCCGCCAGGAGCATGCAGATGCGGTCCCAGCCGTAGGCGATGCCGCCGTGCGGGGGCGGGCCGTACTTGAACGCCTCCAGCAGGAAGCCGAACTTGCTCTCCGCCTCCTCCTTGGAGATGCCGAGCACGTCGAAGACGCGCTGCTGCATCTCGGCCCGGTGGATACGGATCGAGCCGCCGCCGATCTCCATGCCGTTGCAGACCATGTCGTAGGCGTAGGCCAGGGCCTCGCCGGGGTGGTCCTGGAAGTTGTCGGCCCACTCGGGCTTGGGCCCGGTGAACGGGTGGTGGACCGCGGTCCAGCCGCCCTCGCCGTCCTCCTCGAACATGGGGGCGTCGACGATCCAGAGGAAGTTCCACGCCGACTCGTCGATCAGCCCGCAGCGGCGGCCGATCTCCAGGCGGGCCGCGCCGAGCAGGTCGCGCGAGCCGGCGGCCGCGCCGGCCGCGAAGAAGATCGCGTCACCGGGCCTGGCGCCCGTCTTGGCGGCCAGCCCCGCGGCCTCGCTCTCCGAGAGGTTCTTGGCGACCGGGCCGCCGAGCGTGCCGTCCTCGCCGACGAGGACGTAGGCCAGGCCCCTGGCGCCGCGCGACTTGGCCCACTCCTGCCAGCCGTCCAGCTCCTTGCGGGTCTGGGAGGCGCCACCCGGCATGACCACGGCGCCCACGTAGGGGGCCTGGAAGACGCGGAAGGTGGTCTCGGCGAAGTATTCCGTCATCTCGACGAGCTCCTGGCCGAACCGCAGGTCCGGCTTGTCGGAGCCGTAGCGGGACATGGCCTCCCAGTAGGTCATCCGGGGCAGCGGCGTCGGCAGCTCGTAGCCGAGCGTCTCCTTCCAGACGCGGCTGATCAGAGCCTCGCCCAGGGCGATGACGTCGTCCTGGTCCACGAAGGACATCTCGATGTCGATCTGGGTGAACTCCGGCTGCCGGTCGGCGCGCAGGTCCTCGTCGCGGAAGCAGCGGGCGAGCTGGTAGTAGCGCTCCATGCCGGCGACCATGAGCAGCTGCTTGAACAGCTGCGGCGACTGGGGCAGCGCGTACCAGCTACCGGGCTGCAGGCGGACCGGGACCAGGAAGTCGCGGGCGCCCTCGGGGGTGGAACGGGTCAGCGTCGGGGTCTCGATGTAGTTGAACCCGTGCTCGTTCATCACCTCGTGGGCCAGGTAGGTGGCCTTGGAGCGGATCCGCATGGCCTGCGCGACCTGCTGGCGGCGGATGTCGAGGTAGCGGTATTTGAGCCGGGCCTCCTCCGACACCCCGGTGCTGCCCTCGATCGGGAACGGCAGCGGGGCGGACTCGCTGAGCACCTCGACCTCGGAGGCGACGACCTCGATCGCGCCGGTCGGCAGCTCGGGGTTCTCGTTGCCCTCCGGACGGACCCGCACCTCTCCGACGACCTTGACGCAGTATTCCGCGCGCAGGCCGTGCGCGTCGTCCTCCTCGCGGAAGACCACCTGGGAGGAGCCGGAGGCGTCACGCAGGTCGATGAAGACCACGCCGCCGTGGTCGCGGCGGCGCGCCACCCAGCCGGCCAGCGTCACCTGCTGCCCGGCGTGCTCCTTGCGCAGTGATCCCGCTTCGTGCGTGCGGATCATTTCTTCAGTCTCTCCTTCAAGGTCGTGACGATCTCAGCGAGCGGTACGGCGGCCTGGTCGCCGCTGACCAGGTCCTTGACCTGTGCGGCCCCCGCGGCGATATCTCGCTCGCCGAGGATCACCGCGTAGCTCGCCCCCGACCGGTCGGCGCCCTTCATGGCGCCCTTGACGCCCTTGCCGCCGAACGACATGTCGGCGTCGAGACCGGCCCGGCGCAGCTCGGTGATGAGCAGGAACATCCGGCGGCGCGCCTCCTCACCCAGCGGCACACCGTACACCTGGACGCGCGGGTCGGTGGTCTCGGCGCCCGCCAGGCCCTCGGCCTCCATGGCCAGGAGCGTCCGGTCGACGCCGAGCGCCCAGCCGACGCTGGGCAGGGCCGGGCCGCCGAGCATCTCGCTCAGCCCGTCGTAGCGGCCTCCGCCGCCGACCGCCGACTGGGAGCCCAGCCCGTCGTGGACGAACTCGAACGTGGTGCGCGTGTAGTAGTCGAGCCCGCGGACCAGCCTGGGGTCGTCGGTGTAGGCCACGCCGGAGGCGGTCAGCAGCGAGCGGACCTCCTCGTGGTAGGTCTTGCACGCCTCGCACAGGTGGTCGACGACCAGCGGGGCCCCGGCGAGCTGGGCCTGCACCTCGGGGCGCTTGTCGTCGAGCACGCGCAGCGGATTGATCTCGATCCGCTGCCGGGTGGCCTCGTCGAGGTCGAGGGTGCGCAGGAAGTCCTGGAGCGCGGCCCGGTAGACGGGGCGGCACTCCCGGTCGCCCAGCGTGTTGAGCAGCAGCCGGACCCCGGTGAGCCCCAGCCCGGCGTAGCCGTCGGCGGCCAGCACGATCAGCTCGGCGTCCAGCGCCGGGTCCTCCGCCCCCAGCGCCTCGGCGCCGACCTGCCAGAAGTGGCGGTAGCGGCCCTTCTGGGCGCGCTCGTAGCGGAACTGGCTGCCGGAGTACCACAGCTTCACCGGGAGCTGGCCGTTGTGCAGGCCGTGCTGGAGGACCGAGCGCACGACCGAGGCGGTGCCCTCGGGGCGCAGCGTGAGGGAGCGCCCGCCCTTGTCCTCGAAGGTGTACATCTCCTTGGAGACGATGTCGGTCGATTCGCCGACCCCGCGGACGAACAGCGCGGTGTCCTCGAAGACCGGGGTCTCGATGTAGCCGTAGCCCGCGCGGCGGGCCGGGGCGGTCAGCGCCTCCCGCACGGCGAGCGCCTGCTCCGATCGCGGTGGGAGCCAGTCAAAGGTGCCCTTGGGCGCCTGCAAAGTCATCTTCAGAGTCCCCTGGTGGGAGCGGCGTACGGCGCGGCTTCCGCGAGATACGGGTTGGTGGCGCGCTCGTGGCCGATCGTGGTCTGTGGTCCGTGGCCGGGCAGGACCACCGTGTCCTCCGGCAGCGGCAGACACTTGGTCGCCAGGCTGCGCAGGATGGTCGGGTAGTCGCCGCCCGGGAGGTCTGTGCGGCCGATGGAGCCGGCGAACAGCAGGTCGCCCGAGAACAGCACGTCCGGGATCTCTTCGGTGCTGGGCAGCCTGAACGTCACCGACCCCCTGGTATGGCCCGGGGTGTGGTCGACGGTGAGCTCCATGCCCGCCAGCCGCAGCACCTCGCCGTCGGCGAGCTCGCGCACGTCGTCGGGCTCGCTGAAGGCCAGCCCGCCGAACAGCTGCTGCCGGGTCGCCAGCGACAGCCCCTTGCCCGGATCCGAGAGCAGGTCGCGGTCCTCCGGGTGGATCCACGCGGGGACGTCGCGTGCCCCGCAGACCGGGGCGACCGACCACATGTGGTCGATGTGCCCATGGGTGACCAGCACCGCGACCGGCTTGAGCCGATGCTCGCGCAGCACGTCGTCGAGGTCGCCGACGGCGTTCTGGCCCGGGTCGACGATGACGCACTCCTCGCCGGCGGCGGGAGCGACGACGTAGCAGTTGGTCTGAAACGACCCTGCGGGAAAGCCGGCGATGAGCATCTGCCTCAGCTGATCTCGTCAAGAATACGGATGGGAATGTAACCGAAGGGTACCGGTGCGGGTCGGCGGGCTGCGAACCATTACCCTTTGGCCGATACGATTCGCCCACCTCATTAAGTAATACTCCGGCACTCGGGAGGGCGAAGCGGTGAGCGGCAAGGACCGCCAGAAGCAGCTGGCGCGCGAGCACTACGAGCGGCAGACCCAGCGGCGCTTGGAGCGCGAGGCCAGGGCCAAGCGCAACGCGATCATCGGCACCAGCGTGGCCGTCGTGGTGGTCATCGGCGGCGTCGTCGCCGCGACGACCCTGCTCGGAGGCGGCGACTCACCGGCCACGGCCACCCCGGCGGCCTCGGCGAGCCCGTCGGAGACGGGCGCCGCCGCCGCCAAGCCGACGGCCTTCGACCCGGCCAGCGGCACCTGCGGTTACGTCGCCGACGCCGACGGCAGCCCCGCCAAGAACGTGGGCATGCCCCCGGCCAAGGTGGACACCAAGCCCAAGACGATGACCCTGAAGACCAACCAGGGCGACATCGTGATCGCCGTCTCGGCCGAGAAGACGCCGTGCACGGTCAACTCCTTCGCGTTCCTGGCGGAGAAGAAGTTCTTCGACGGCTCCAAGTGCCACCGCCTCGGCTCCGACGAGTTCCCGATGCTGCAGTGCGGCGACCCGCTGGCCAAGGCCGACGGCAAGAGCCAGACCGACGGCCAGGGCGGCCCGGGTTACCGTTTCGTCAACGAGAACCTCGAGGGCGCCAAGTACACCCGCGGTGTCGTGGCCATGGCCAACAGCGGCCCCGACACCAACGGCAGCCAGTTCTTCATCGTGTACGGCGACACCCAGCTGCCGCCGCAGTACACCCCGTTCGGTACGGTCACCAAGGGGATGGAGATCATCGACAAGGTGAACAAGGGCGGTGTCATCACCCCCGGGCCGGACCGGACCGGAGCCCCGAAGGAAACCGTCGAAATCAAAAACGTGACAATGTCCAACAAGAGCTGACGTAATACAACCAAGGGGCGGTTAGCCTCGAAAGGCTGATGAAAGTGCGGGAGGACACGGTGAGCACCGACCCGTGGGGCCGGGTAGACGACGACGGCACCGTCTACGTGCGTACGGCTGGGGGAGAACGGGCCGTCGGGTCCTGGCAGGCCGGCGAACCGGAAGAGGCACTCGCCTACTTCCATCGCAAGTTCGACGAGCTGGCCGGGCAGGTGACGCTGCTGGAGCAGCGGGTCCGCGGCACCGACCTGCCACCTGCCCAGGCCGAGGCGACCATTGTCAAGCTCCGCGAAGCGATCACCGACGCGCACGCGGTCGGCGACCTCGACGCGCTGCTGGGCCGGCTGACCGCCCTGACGGAGCTGGTCGCCCAGCGCCGCGAGGAGGTCAAGGCCGCCCGCGACGTGGCCCGCGCGGAGGCCAAGGACGTCAAGGAGCGGATCGTCGCCGAGGCCGAGCGCATCGCCGACGACACCACCCACTGGAAGACCGGCGGCGAGCGGCTGCGCCAGCTCGTCGAGGAGTGGAAGGCGGCCGAGCGCATCGACCGCGTCACCGAGGCCGCGCTCTGGAAGCGGCTGTCGGCGGCCCGCACGGCCTTCGCCAAGCGGCGCAAGGCCTACTTCGCGGGGCTGGACGAGCAGCGCGAGGGCGTGCGTTCCTCCAAGGAGCGCATCGTGGCCGAGGCCGAGGCGCTGGCCTCCTCCACCGACTGGGGCGCCACCGCCTCCGCCTACCGCGAGCTGATGCAGCAGTGGAAGTCGGCCGGCCGGGCCTCCCGTGAGGTCGAGGACGAGCTCTGGGCCCGCTTCAAGGGCGCTCAGGACCAGTTCTTCCAGGCCCGCTCTGCGGTCTTCGCCGAGCGCGACGCCTCGCTGGCGGCCAACGCCGAGGCCAAGGAGCAGCTCCTGGCCGAGGCCGAGAAGATCGTTCCGGTCTCCGACGCCCGCTCCGCCAGGACCGCGCTGCGCGGCATCCTGGAGCGGTGGGAGGCGGCCGGCCCGGTCCCGCGCGAGCAGCGCGACCGCCTTGAGGGCGGGCTGCGCAAGATCGACGACGCGGTCCGCAAGGCCGAGGAGGCGGAGTGGAAGCGCTCCAACCCCGAGGCCCGCGCCCGGGCCCAGAACACGGTCGACCAGCTCCACAAGTCGATCGAGCAGCTGGAGGCCCGCCTGGCCAAGGCGCAGGCGGCCGGCAAGGACAAGGACGTCAAGGACGCGCAGGAGGCCCTGAACGCCCGCCGTTCCTGGCTGGACGAGGCCGAGCGCACGCTCGCCGAGTTCTCCTGACCCGCTGACACGCGCTGAGGGCGTGCTCCCCGCTCGGGGGGCACGCCCTCAGGTTTTTCCGGCAGGTTTTTCCGGCTCCCCGCGGCACCGGCCGCCGCCAAGACCCCCTGTGGCGCCCTCAGGTCCCCCTGAGGGGCCCGTACGGCGCGGCCGGAGCTTCCCAGGCGGTCCGGGCTGCGGAGCGCGGAGCGGCCCTCCTGCCGGGCGGCGTGGGCCTGCCCGGCGGGAGGGCGGACGGGTCAGGCGCCGGCGCCGCTCACCCGGTAGACGTCGTAGACGCCCGGGATGTTGCGCACCGCCTTCAGGACGTGTCCCAGGTGCTTGGGATCGCCCATCTCGAAGGTGAACTTGCTGATCGCCACCCGGTCCCGGGACGTCGTCACCGACGCCGACAGGATGTTGACGTGCTGGTCCGACAGGGTCCGGGTCACATCCGACAGCAGGCGCGGCCGGTCGAGCGCCTCGACCTGCAGGGCGACCAGGAACACCGAGCCGTCCGCGGCCGACCAGGCCACCTCCACCAGCCGGTCCGGCTCGGACTTCAGCTGCTCCACGTTGGGACAGTTGGTGCGGTGCACCGACACGCCGTGCCCGCGGGTGACGAACCCGATGATCTCGTCACCGGGCACGGGGGTGCAGCAGCGCGACAGCCGTACCCACACGTCCGAGTCGCCCGCCACCACCACGCCGGCGCCGCCGCTGCCCCGGGGACGGCCGCGCACCTTCGTCGGCACCGCCGCCTCGGCGATGTCCTCCTCGGCGCCCTCCACTCCCCCGAGGGAGTGCACCAGCTTCTGCACGACCGCCTGGGCGGCGATGTGGCCCTCCCCGACGGCCGCGTAGAGCGCGGAGACGTCGGGGTAGCGCAGGTCTCTGGCGAGCGTCAGGAGGGACTCTCCGGACATCATGCGCTGCAGGGGCAGGCCCTGCTTGCGCATGGCCCGGCCGATGGCCTCCTTGCCCGCCTCGATCGCGGTCTCGCGGCGCTCCTTGGAGAACCACTGGCGGATCTTGTTGCGGGCCCGGCCGGACTTGACGAACTTGAGCCAGTCGCGCGACGGACCCGCGTCGGGCGACTTGGAGGTGAAGATCTCAACGGTGTCGCCGTTGCCCAGCCGCGACTCCAGCGGCACCAGGCGGCCGTTGACCCGGGCGCCGATGCAGCGGTGGCCGACCTCGGTGTGCACCGCGTAGGCGAAGTCGACGGGCGTCGCCCCCTCGGGGAGAGCGATCACCTGGCCCCGGGGCGTGAAGACGTAGACCTCCGAGACCGACAGGTCGAACCTGAGCGACTCCAGGAACTCCCCCGGGTCGGCGGTCTCCTTCTGCCAGTCCAGCAACTGACGGAGCCAGGCCATGTCGCTGGCCGGCTTCAGCTTCCCGCCGGGCGGGCCGGAGGTGGTCATCTCCTCCTTGTACTTCCAGTGCGAGGCCACGCCGTACTCGGCCCTGTGGTGCATGCCGTGGGTGCGGATCTGCAGCTCCACCGGCTTGCCCTCGGGGCCGATGACCGTCGTGTGCAGCGACTGGTACATGTTGAACTTGGGCATCGCGATGTAGTCCTTGAACCGGCCGGGCACCGGGTTCCATCGCGCGTGGATCGTTCCGAGGGCGGCATAGCAGTCGCGGACCGTGTCGACCAGCACCCGGATGCCGACCAGGTCGTAGATGTCGTCGAAGGCGACGTCCCTGGCGATCATCTTCTGGTAGACCGAGTAGTAGTGCTTGGGGCGTCCCTTGACCACCGCGCGGATCTTGGCCTCGCGCAGGTCGACGGAGACCTTCTCGATGACCTCCTGCAGGAACAGGTCCCTGCGCGGGGCGCGCTCGGAGACCATCCTGGCGATCTCGTCGTAGCGCTTGGGGTAGAGCATGGCGAACGCGAGGTCCTCCAGCTCCCACTTGATGGTGTTCATGCCCAGCCGGTGGGCGAGCGGCGCGAAGATCTCCAGCGTCTCGCGGGACTTCTGCTGCCGCTTGTGCTCGGGCAGGTAGCGCATGGTGCGCATGTTGTGCAGCCGGTCGGCGAGCTTGATCACCAGGACCCGGATGTCACGGGACATCGCCACGACCATCTTGCGCACGGTCTCGGCCTGCGCGGCGTCACCGAACTTGACCTTGTCCAGCTTGGTGACGCCGTCGACCAGCAGCGCGATGTTCTCGCCGAAGTCCGAGCGCAGTTCCTCCAGGCCGTAGGCGGTGTCCTCGACGGTGTCGTGCAGCAGCGCGGCGCACAGCGTCTCGTCGTCGGTGCCCAGCTCGGCCAGGATCGTCGCGACCGCCAGGGGATGAGTGATGTAGGGATCGCCGCTTTTGCGCTTCTGATCGCGGTGATGATAGGCGGCCACGTCGTAGGCACGCTCGATCAGCCGCAGGTCCGCCTTCGGATGGGTCGCGCGGACCGTCCTGAACAGAGGCTCCAGCACCGGGTTCATGGCGCCACCCCATTGCCCCCCAAAGCGTGCGAGTCTGCGCCTTACCGCAGGCTTCTCTTCGGTGGCTCCGGACATGGCGGAACCGGCATCGCCGGCCGGGACGGCCGTCACGGGACCGCCACCGTCGGCGGTCACGTCGGGGACGACCACATCACGGGGCACTCAGACTCCTCACATTCGAGTCCAGATCCCCCAAGTGTATCCAGACCGGCTTAGATGCTTCCCCCGGCGGGGTGGAATCAGACGATCACGAGGGAGTGCAGCTCGACGCCGTCCAGCTGCTTGCGCCCCTCGAGGGAGGCCAATTCCATGAGCACGGCGATGGCGACGACCTCGGCACCCGCCCTGCGGACCAGCTCCACCGCCGCACGCGCCGTACCTCCGGTGGCGAGCACGTCGTCGACGATCAGGACGCGATCTCCTGGGGCGAAGGCGTCCCGATGGACCTCGATGGTGGCGGAACCGTACTCCAGATCGTAGGACGCCTCAAGCGTCTCGGAGGGCAGTTTGCCTTTCTTCCGTACCGGGACGAACCCGGCGCCGGCCCTGCAGGCGGCCGGGGCGGCCAGGATGAAGCCCCGCGCCTCGATGCCGACGATCTTGTCGACCTGGTGGAGCCCGGCGAACTCGTCCACCACCGCGGCGAACGCGTGCGGGTCTGCGAGCAGGGGGGTGATGTCCTTGAACAGCACTCCCGGCTGGGGGTAGTCGGGCACGTCGCGGATCCGGTCCAGGATCAGCCGGCGCAGGTCACTCATGGTCACATCCTTACGAAAACGCCTCCGCCCCCCTCTCGGAGGGAGCGGAGGCGTGATCTGCTGTTGCCTACTTCTTCTTGCCGCGCTTGTCGGTCTCGGGGACGGAGCCGTTGGCGGCTCCCGCCGTGACCGGCTGGCGGGTGCTCTTGGCCGCGCTGCCGTGGGCGGCGAGCCTGCGGGCGATGGCCTGGTAGCGCGACTCGCGCTCCTTCAACGTGACCAGCAGCGGCGTCGCCACGCACAGCGAGGAGTACGTGCCGACGATCATGCCGACGAACAGGGCCAGCGACAGGTCCTTCAGCGTACCGGCGCCGAACAGCGTGGTGCCGATGAACAGGATCGCCGCCACCGGCAGGATCGCCACCAGAGTGGTGTTCAGCGACCGGATCAGCGTGTGGTTCAGCGCGTTGTTGGCGGCCTGCGTGTAGGTCATCTTGGAGGTCGTGCCGAGCTTGGCGGTGACCTCCTTGATCATGTCGAACACGACGACCGCGTCGTACAGCGAGTATCCCAGGATCGTCAGGAAGCCCAGCAGGGTCGCCGGGGTGACCTCGAAGCCGGACCACGCGTAGACGCCGGCGGTGATCACCAGGTCGTGGAGCAGCGCCACGACGGCGGCCAGCGCCATCTTCCACTCGAAGGCGAGCGTCAGGTACAGGATGATCGCCAGCATGAAGACGATCAGGCCGACGACGGCCTTGTCGGCCACCTGACCGCCCCACGAGGCGCCGATCACCTGGAGGTTGACCTGGTTCTGCGGCAGGCCGAACTTCTGGGCGACCGACTTCTGGACCGTGGTCACCTCCTCGGGCGGCAGGCTCTCGGTGGTGACCCGCCAGCCGTTGTTGGTCGTCTGCGCGATGATCTGGTGCACGCCGGCGTCGCTGAAGGTGCCGCGCACCTCCTGGATGTCGGCGGCCGGGGCCTTGAAGGAGAAGACCGACCCGCCCTTGAACTCCACGCCCAGGTTGAGGCCGTGGAGGACCAGACCGGCGATGGAGATCACCAGAAGGACGGCGGAGAGGCCGTACCAGAGCTTCTTGCGCCCGACGAAGTCGACGTCGACCTCGCCGCGGTAGAGCCGGCGCGCGATGCCGGACATCAGGCCTCCTGCGGAGTGGACTTGGGGTCGGCCGTCGTCTGGGTGCTCATGCGCTCGGCGTCCAGACCGGAGAGCTTGTGGCCCTTGGCGAAGAACTTGTTCTTGGCGAGCAGGGCGACGAACGGCTTGGTGAACATGAACACCACAACGATGTCGATGAGAGTGGTCAGGCCCATCGCGAACGCGAATCCGGCCACACCGCCGACGGCCAGGAAGTAGAGCACCACGGCGGCGATGAACATGACCGCGTCGGCGATCAGGATCGTCCGCCGGGCACGGACCCAGGCGACCTCGACGGCCGTCCGCAGCGAGCGGCGGCCCTCCTTCATCTCGTCACGGATGCGTTCGAAGTAGACGATGAACGAGTCCGCGGTGATACCGATCGAGACGATCAGGCCGATGATGTGCGGCAGCGACAGGCGGAAGCCCGCGAACTCGCCGAGGAGCACCACCGCCTCGTAGGTCAGGACCGAGGCGACCACGAGGCTCAGCACCGAGACGATGCCCAGGCCCCGGTAGTAGAGCATCGAGTAGATCAGCACCAGGCCGAGGCCGATCGCACCGGCGATCAGACCGCCGCGGAGCTGGTCGGCGCCCAGGGTGGAGGAGACCTCGTCGATGGAGCTCTTCTCGAACTTCAGCGGCAGGGCGCCGAACTTGAGCTGGCTGGCCAGCTCGTCGGCCGTCACCTGGGTGAAGCTGCCGGAGATCTGCGCCCGGCCGCCGGTGATCGGCTCCTGGATGACCGGGGCGGAGATCACCACGCCGTCCAGGACCATGGCGACCTGGTTGCGCGGCGGCTGGGAGTTGAAGGCGGTGGTGGTGACCTTCGACCACTGGCTCGGGCCGTCGCCCTTGAAGGAGAGCTGGACGAGCCACTCTCCGGTGGTCTGGTCCACGCCGGAGGTCGCGGTGTCGATCGAGGTGCCGGTCACGGCCGCCTTGTCGAGCACGTATTTGGCGCTGCCGTCCTGGCTGCAGCCCACGAACTGCTTGTTGGGGTCGTCCTGGGCGCCCTGGCCCTTGTCCTTGGAGCAGTCGAGCGCCTCGAACTGCTTGAGCACCGCCGGATCGATCCCGGTCGTGTCGACGCCCGCCATCGGGTCGTCGGTCGGGAGGGGCGTCGGCTGGGCCGACGGGGCGGCGCTCTTGCTCGGCTCCGCCGACGGAGAGGCGTTCTTGCGCGGCCGGTCCGAGGGGGCCGGCGTGGTGGCCGGGCTCGGGTTGGTCAGCGCCGAGGACAGGGCGCGGCCGGCCGGCGAGCCGGTGGGGCTCGGCGTGGCCGTCTGGGCCGGCTGCCGCGTCTTGGAGGTCTGCTTACCGGTGGCCGCGGGAGTGGGCGACGGCGTCGGCGCCTGGGTGGGCATCTGCCCGGGAGGAGGCGGCGACCCGGCCGTGACCGCCATCACCTGGCGGAAACGGAGCTCCGCGGTGGTGCCGACCAGCTTGACGACTTCCTCCTGGCCCGCTCCGGGGACGGAGATGACGATGTTGTCACCGGACTTGGCGACCTCGGCGTCGGAGATTCCGCTGCCGTTAACCCGGTTCCGGATGATGCTGACGGCGAGGTTGAGGCTCTCCTCAGTGGGAGCGCTGCCGTTCGGCGTGACGGGCTGCAGCGTCACTGTCGTGCCGCCGGCGAGGTCGAGGCCATATTCCGGGGTGAACGCCCTGTTCAGGAACATCACCCCGCCCATGGCGAGAATGATCGCCAGAAGCACCAGGAGCATACGCCCCGGTCTGCTCTGGCCGCTGGTCGGTCGGGCCACTGGTCGTCAGTTCTTTCGGCTATAGGGGATGGTCGGTTAGCCTGATCATCACTTCTTCGGCGAGTCCGGGTCGTCACCGTGCGGCTTCACGGTCTCCACCACATTGTCGTCCACGGTGTCGACGGACTTGACATCCTCGTCGTCGACCGGGGTCAGCACACGGCCGATCGCGGCCTTGACCCAGCGGGTCTCGACACCGGGGGCGATCTCCAGGATCACGTCGTCGGCATCGATCGCCACAACGGTCGCGAAGAGCCCCGTCGTGGTCATGATGCGGGTTCCAGGGGTCAGGGAGTTCTGCATCTGAGCCTGCTCCTGCTGCCGCTTGCGCTGCGGCCGGATGAGCAGGAAGTAGAACACCACGACCATCAGAGCGATCATGATAAGGCTTGAGTAGTCGCCCATAGGGCCGCTCCTTAGGCTTAAGAATGACCGGCCTGGCGCCGGACGTCGTATGCGGCCACGCCGCTCAGCACGTCAGCCTACACAGCCAGCCAAGCCACGGAGTTTAGGCGAGCTGTAAGAGCGCGGCAACGAAGTCACGGACAGGCACGCAGGGAAGTTCCCATTTCGATACCGTTGTCACCGATCTGTGATCAACTCTGTACGGTTTCCCCATCGAAACCCAACGTCAGACGGGGCCCGGATCATCCTCAAGATCGACGATCATCGAGGCGCCGAAGGCGTCGGGCGGCGGGGTCAGGCCCAGGTGGAGCCAGGCGGCGGCGGTCGCGACCCGGCCCCGGGGGGTGCGCGCCAGCAGGCCCTGACGGACCAGGAACGGCTCGGCGACCACCTCGACCGTCTCCGGCTCCTCCCCCACCGCGACCGCCAGCGTGGACAGCCCCACCGGACCGCCGCCGAACTTGCGCAGCAGCGCCCCGAGCACCGCCCGGTCGAGCCGGTCGAGGCCCTCGGCGTCGACCTCGTAGAGGTTCAGCGCCGCCGAGGCGACGTCTCTGGTGACCACCCCGCCGGAGGAACGCTGACGGCCGGGCCGGTGAGCGTGACGGACACGC
>NZ_JBSFPS010000094.1:0-32856 GCF_053588315.1 Streptosporangium sp. NPDC003464
GGCACTTCCCGTACTTCAACGACGAGATGGGCGCGGCGATCGGGGCGGGCGTGCAGAACGCGGCGGCGTTCCTGATGGGCCGCAAGCTGTACGAGGAGTGGTCGGCGTACTGGCCGACGGCGGACGCGGACGAGGACTTCGCCAAGTTCATCAACAACGCCCGCAAGTACGTCGTGTCGGACACCCTGGAGAAGGCGGACTGGAACAACACCACCATCGTCTCCGGTGACGTCGCGGCCAAGCTGCGCGAGCTCAAGGAGCAGACAGACGGCGACATCCAGATGTCCGGCTCGGCGACGACCGTGCGCCGGCTTCTGGCCGACGGGCTGCTCGACGAGCTGAACCTGCTCCTCCACCCGATCGCCGTCGGCCGTGGCCGGCGGCTGTTCGAGGACACCCCGACCCACCCGCTGAAGCTGGTCAAGTCCGAGACGTTCCAGACCGGCGTGCTCAACCTGACCTACGTTCCGGCCGCCGGCTGACCGACCGCCGGCTGACCGATGCCCGCGGGGCGCCGCCATGGTCGGAGCCCGTGAAACGCGCCGCCATGGGCGGAGTCCGGAAAACGCGCCGCCGTGGTCGGAGTCGGTGAATCACGGCGGCGCGCCGCGAGTGGCGCGCCGCTGTGACGCACTTCCGCCGCTCACGCCACCAGGTGCTGCTCGGCCAGCTCGGTCAGTCTCACGGTGTAGAGGCCGCCGCGCTCGACCTTCACGTCGGTCACCTTGAGCTGCGTGCCGGGGGCGAGGATGAACTCCTCCTCACCGGTGAACGCGGAGAAGCTGCGGATGCCGACGGCCCGCATGGGGAGCACCTCGAAGAGCGTCCGCTTGCCGCGGCGGCCGAGGAAAGCCTGGGCCACGCTGAGCTCCGACGTACACGAGGACACGCCCCACCACGTCACGGTGCGGCCGAGAGGGTACTGCGCTCGCAGGTCCAGCGACACCCCGCGCCACAGCGACTCCTTGCGGGCCGGCAGACGCGACACGGCCGAGAACAAGAGCCGCAGGTATGGGAGGTACGGGACGATCCGGGTGCGGTCCGGGTCGCGCAGGGTGGCGTTGATCTGCCGGTAGAACGCCGACTCGCACGTGTAGAGGTAGAGGGCCGCGATCTCGTCGGCGGACAGGCCGCCGGCCGCGTCGCCCGGCTGCTTCTCGCCGAACCGGTACGACTGCTCCATGTGCCGGTCGAGACCCGACAGCAGCTTGGCCACCGGGGCGACGGCCTCGCGGAAGTCCATGAGCGGGGTGTCGAACACGCCGGTGATCGCCGGAAGCTCCAGCCCCTCGTCCTTGACGCCGGCGAGCCGTTCGAGGTAGAGCTTGTGCAGCTCCATCGTGGAGGCGATGAACGCCCCCATGCGGTCGGCCGTGTCCGCGTCCGTCCCGCCGGTCCGCGCCGCGAGCTCGTTCCACCCCTTGCTGGGCAGCCAGTCGATCTCGTCGGCCCCGAGCTCCCTGAGCGCCGTGTTCACGGCGTCGAAGTGGTCCCCGTCGCAGAAGATGTCGCCCTGTGCCGCGGGGTTGGAGTGGTCGATGTGCCGGACCTCCACCTCGGGATACTTCTTCTGGAGCCGGAGTACGACCTCTTTCAGGCTGCGGGCGTGGACTCCCCACCACGCGAACACCACGCCCCGGTCCTGCTCGTCGGCGTTCTGCTTGGCCCTCAGGATCTCCTCGACGAGCTTCTCGACGACCGGTCGCCAGAACGCGGTGTGCCGGTCGGTGGCCATCGCCCCGTCGCCGCTGGCGGTCAGTGCCGCGTTCAGGAGTAGTACGCCCTGCGTGAGCATCGCCTGGAACCACTCCGGCGGCTGCACGGTGTCGTGTTCCCTCAGGAGCGCGCGGATGTCGGCGATCGGCGTCTTCTTGGGGATGCCGTGCTTCCACATCGCCGCCGCCTTGATGATGCAGCGGATGGTGATGACCTTGCCGAACTGGCTGTCCTTCCAGTCGTGGAAGGCGTTGTCGAACATGGCGATGCCGGTGGCGCTCTCAGCCCGCGGATACGGGTTCTGGCCGAAGACGACGACCTTCCACTTGTGCGGAGGGTTGGGCTTGAGCGCCTGGAAGGTCAGTTCTCGGACGGGCACGACCTGCGGGCTGCGGTCCAGGCCGATGAACGTGGCCGCGGCCGGCTGCGCCTCGATGACCGGCTTCAGGAGCGGCAGCCACGGCTCGCCGCCGCCCTTGAAGAGTTCGGCGAGGGCCAGCGGGTCATTCGGGCCGGGCGGGGTGGGGGCGTTGTCGTCTCTCATCGTGGGCTTCCGGATCGGCGGGCCGTACCGGTGACGGCACGGGTGATTGAGGTGGGGGAATTGTGCCGTGTGAAGATCCCGAATGCGATCTCGGAGGAGATGTCCTCGGAGAAGATGCCGGAGAACCCGAGAGCCCATCCGCTGGAGTGGGTGGGCTCTCCGGTCGTGAGCGCCGGTCCGCCGCAGGGCCTGGTCCGCGGAGGGTTCGTTCCCGGACCACCCGGAGTCGGCGCGCCCGCGAGCGTGGAGATCGTTCCCGGACCACCCGGAGTCGGCGTGCCCGCGAGCGTGGAGATCGTTCCCGGATCTCCGACCAAGATCCGGTTTGTCGGTGTGGCGCGCTATCTTCGTGGATGCCGGAAACACCCCTCCCCGCGCCCGGAGTGAGCCATGACCGTAAAGCACGTGAAGCCACTGCTCAAGGTGGTGCTGGTCGACGTCAACGCGGAGGTGGTGCAGTCGTGGCGGCCGGCGTTCGCCGACACCCCTGAGGTCGAGATCTCCAAGGGGTCGATCCTCGACCAGCACGTCGATGCCTGGGTCAGCCCGACCAACTCCCGCGGGCGGATGGACGGCGGGGTCGACGCGGTCATCAAGCGGTATCTCGGGGCGGGGATCCAGCTGCGCGTCCAGCGGGCGATCCGCGATCAGTTCGGAGGGTCGCTGCCGGTGGGAAGCGCCGTGTGCGTACCGTCCGGGGCGATCAACCCGAAGTTCCTGATCTCGACGCCGACGATGGTGCAGTCGGTGCAGAACGTGAGCGAGACGCTGAACGTCGCCCTGGCGTGCGCCGCCGCGTTCCAGGCCATCCACATGCAGAACGAGAAGGAGCCGGGCAGCATCGAGTCGGTGGCGCTGGTCGGCATGGGCGTGGCGACGGGCGGGGTGCCGCCGCGGGTGTGCGCCAACTTGATGTGGACCGGCTACACCCTGTTCAACGACTACTCCTTCCGGGACTACGACGACCTGCGGAAGACGGTCCGCGAGCAACTCGACGACCTTGAGAGCCGTCCTGAGGAGCGGGTGCGGATCGAGCCGCCCGCCGACGTGCCGTTCCGCGACGGTCACCGGCCCGGCGGATCCCGCTGACGCCGTCGCCAGGTGCCGGCCCGCGCCCGCGGGTGCTCAGGGAGCGCGGCTCGGGACGGAGCGGGCCCCGCCCGATCCGGAACGGCCGGACCCGTGGTCGACCATGCGTCGCCGCTGATCAGAAAACCGGTTTCCCGCCCATATTGGTTTCAGTACATTCATCATGAAACGCGCTGCCGCGACGCCGCGGCGCGCACCTTGACGAGTGAGGGGAGTGGGCTGTGCGCTACCGCACCGCTGTGGTCATTCCCCAGTCACGGTACGAGGTGATTCTGGTGTCTTCGTTGGTCCCCGGTACCGGCTGCGCGGCCGGCACCGGACGTCCGTGACGGACGCCTGATTTCAGCTGCCCGATGTCGGACCAACCGGCCGGGTGTTTCTCGACGGGGTCGTCCCGCAGCATGGATCTCTGCGTGGCCTGACCCAAAGTCGTTCCGTCCGGAAATTGCGCTGTCCTGTTCCGATCGTCCCAAGGGCTGAGAGCTAAGGGCTGAGGGCATGCGTGGCAACCCGCACCGTCATATCACCGACCCGCTGACCGGCATCCGCAATCTGGGCATCCTCGCCCACGTCGACGCCGGCAAGACCACCATCACCGAACGGATCCTCTACGTCACCGGCACCACGCACAAACGTGGCGAAGTGCATGAGGGGACGACCGTCACCGACTTCGACTCCCAGGAGCGCGATCGTGGGATTACCATCTTCGCCGCAGCGGTGAGCTGCGTCTGGGACGGCCACCGGATCAACCTCATCGACACCCCGGGCCACGTCGACTTCTCCGACGAGGTGGAACGCTCGCTGCGGGTGCTCGACGGCGCGATCGCGGTGTTCGACGGCGTCGCGGGGGTCGAACCGCAGAGCGAGTCGGTGTGGCGGCAGGCCGACCGGTACGGAGTGCCGCGGATCGCCTTCGTCAACAAGCTGGACCGCGCCGGTGCCGACCTCGACACGGCGGTCGAGTCGATCCGCGAACGGTTGCGGGTGACCCCTCTGGTGACGCAACTGCCGATCGGGCGGGAGGACGGGTTCACCGGGGTGGTGGATCTGCTGCGGATGCGGTCGCTGATCTGGGCCGACGGCGGCGAGACGGGCAGGGACGGGCCGGTGCCGGACGCCCTGCGGGAGGAGGCGCACCGTCGCCGGCGGCTCCTTGAGGAGGTGGTGGCCGGACTGCACCCGGTGGCGTTGGAGGAGTTCTGCGCGGAGTCGGCGGTCTCCACCCGGACTCTTGCCGCCGCGCTGCGCGATCTGACCCGTACCGGCGAGGGCGTGGTGGTGGTGTGCGGATCGGCCTACCGCAACCGCGGGATCGAACCGCTGCTGGAGGCCGTCGTGGCCTACCTGCCCTCGCCGCTGGAGGTGCCGGCGGTACGCGGCGTCCAGGACGGCACGGTGCGGGAGCGGGCCGCCGACCCGGCGGCGCCGTTCGCCTCGCTGGTCTTCAAGGTGAATTCGACCGCCGCCGGACGGCTGACCTACCTGCGCGTGTATTCGGGGACGGTCGAGAAGGGAGACACGGTGCTGGACGCCGGCGCGCGGCGCACCGAGCGGATCGGCCGGATCCTGCGGGTGCAGGCGGACCGGCACATGGAGGTGGACCGGGCGGTGGCCGGGGACATCGTCGCGGTGGTCGGGCTGAAGGCGGCCCGCGCCGGGGCGACCCTGTGCGCGCCCGCGGAGCCGTTGGTCCTCGAACCGCCGGTCGTGGCCGATCCGGTGGTCTCCGTGGCGGTCGAGGCCCGCAGGAGCACCGATACCGACCGGCTGGCGTCGGCGTTGGCGCGGCTGGTCGAGGAGGATCCTTCGCTGGCGGTCCGGACCGACCCCGAGACCGGCCAGACGGTGCTGTCGGGGATGGGCGAGCTGCATCTGGAGGTCGCGGTGGAGAAGGTCCGTCGCGACCGCGGGCTGGAGGTCAGCGTCGGCCGGCCACAGGTGGCCTACCGGGAGACGGTCGGGCGCGGGGTGTCCGGGCTGCTGTACCGGCACGTCAAGCAGGACGGCGGCGCCGGCCAGTTCGCCCACGTCGTCCTCGACGTGGAGCCGCTGGAGGCCGTCCCGGACGCCGTCCGTGCCGACGGCGGTGCGGTGGACTTCGTGTTCCGTTCGACCGTCGTCGGTGGGCGGGTGCCGGGGGAGTACGTCCGGGCGGTGGAAGCCGGTTGCCGGGACGCTCTGGCCGCGGGCCCCCTCGGCGGTCACCCGGTGACCGGCCTGCGGGTCACGCTGACCGACGGAGCCACCCATTCCAAGGACTCCTCGGAGATGGCGTTCCGGACGGCCGGCCGGCTCGCGCTGCGGGAGGCACTGCGCGCCAGCGTGATGCTGCTGCTGGAGCCGATGGCCGAGGTCACGGTCACCGTGCCCGACGACGCCGTCGGTGGGGTGCTGGGCGACCTGGCGGCACGTCGCGGCCGGGTCTCCGGCTCGACCACGCGGGCGGGCACGGTGGTGGTCACCGCGACCGTGCCGCTGGCCGAGCTGTTCGGCTACGCGACCCGGCTGCGCAGCCGGACCCAGGGCCGGGGAACCTTCACCACTCGGGCCGCCGGTCACGCCCCGGTGCCGGGCGCCGCGTCCAACGCGACGCCGCCCCGGTAGAACCCGGCGACGGCCCCGCCCACACGTGGGCGGGGCCGCTCCAGCCGGGGACGCCCAGCCGGGGCCGCTCCAGCCCGGGCCGCTCCGGACAGGGCTGCTCCGGACAGGGCTGCTTCCGGACAGGGGTGCTTCCGGACAGGGGTGCTTTCGGACGGGGACACCCAGCCGGGCCGCTCCCGGACAGGGCCGCTCCCGGACGGGGCCGAGCCGGGACCGCTCCGGACGGGGCCGTGCCGCAGCCTCTCCGCGGCCTGTGACTGGGCACGATCGGAGTCCGACGGACATTTACTGTTAGTAAAGTTTCCTTTATATTTGGGTCTCATCCCCCAGCGAAGGAAACACGACATGCGCAAATTGATCAGAGTCTTAGCGGCGGCGGTCATCGCGGTCGCGTCCGTGGTGTTCGTCGCCTCGCCCGCACTGGCGCACGGCTACATCACCTCCCCTCCCAGCCGGCAGGCACTCTGCGCCCAGGGGAAGGTCGCCAACTGCGGCCAGATCATCTGGGAGCCGGCCAGCGTCGAGGGCCCCAAGGGGCAGCGGAACTGCAGCGGCGGCGATGCCCGCTGGGCCCCGCTCGACGACGACAGCAAGGCGTGGCCGGTCACCAACGTCGGTG
Organism: Streptosporangium sp. NPDC003464; assembly: GCF_053588315.1. Taxonomy (NCBI): domain Bacteria; kingdom Bacillati; phylum Actinomycetota; class Actinomycetes; order Streptosporangiales; family Streptosporangiaceae; genus Streptosporangium; species Streptosporangium sp. NPDC003464. The sequence continues at coordinate 6,573 of NZ_JBSFPS010000094.1, forward strand.
ACTCGGTCACCTTCAACTGGCGGATCGAGGCCCGCCACGCCACCAGCACGTGGGAGTACTTCGTCGGCGGCACCCGCGTCGCGGTGTTCGACGACCGGGGCAAGGTGCCGGGCTCCACGGTCTCGCACGTGGTCAACCTGGGAGGCCGGACCGGCCGCCTCAAGGTGCTCGCCATCTGGAACATCGCCGACACCGCGATGGCCTTCTACAACTGCGTCGATGTCAAGGTAGGCAGCGGCCCCGACCCGACGCCGACCCCGACGCCCACCCCCACGCCGACCCCGACCCCCACTGTCTCGCCCACCCAGGGACCTGCCGGCCCCTGGGCCGCCGGAACCCTCTACGCGGCCGGTGACCAGGCGGTCTACAACGGCGCCACCTACCGGTGCCTCCAGCAGCACACCGCGCTGCCCGGCTGGGAGCCGCCCTACGTCCCGGCCCTCTGGCAGCGTCAGTGAGCCGGTGACGCCCGACGGCGATCGACGCCCGCGCTCCTTTCCCGAGGGTCCTGAGGTTTCCTGAGGGTCCTGAGGTTTCCCGAGGGTCCTGAGGGGCTTTCCAAGGAGCCTTCCGAGGGAGCGCGGGTCTCCGGCCGGTCCGGATCGGCGTCTGAACGTCCTGCGGAACTCCAGGATGCCGTTTCACGCCTTCCGCGATCCCAGGAGTAAGGCGGCGCCCCTTGTGCAGGGCCCGGCGGACGGGCCTGTCAGCCCTTGATGAAGGCCAGCAGGTCGCTGTTGAACCGGTCCTTGAAGGGGTTGATGTTGGCCAGGCCGTGCGGGGCGCCGGGGTAGACCTTCAGGGTCGCGTCCGCGACGATCTCGGCTGACTTCATGGCCGAGTCGTTGATGGGCACGATCTGGTCGGCGTCCCCGTGCACGATCAGGGTCGGCACGTCGAACCGCTTGAGGTCCTGGGTGAAGTCGCTCTCGGAGAATGCCTTGATGCAGTCGTAGGCGGCCTTCAGGGAGACCTGCATGCTCCACAGCCAGAACGCCTCGCGCACACCCTCCGACACGTCGGAATCGGGCCGGTCGGCGCCGTAGAAGGGGACGCTGAGGTCTTTCCAGTACTGCGCGCGGTCTTTCTCCACCGCGGCCCGGATGTCGTCGAAGACCTCGATGGGGGTCCCCTCGGGATTGGCGTCGGTCTTCAGCATCAGCGGCGGGACCGCGCCGAGCAGGACGGCCTTGGCCACCCGGGAGGTGCCGTGGCGGCCGATGTAGCGGGCGACCTCGCCGCCGCCGGTGGAGTGGCCGACCAGGACCACGTCCCGCAGGTCCAGCTTCTCGATCACCTCGGCGAGATCGTCGGCGTAGGTGTCCATGTCGTTGCCGTGCCACGTCGCGCTGGAGCGGCCGTGCCCGCGCCGGTCGTGGGCCACGGCGCGATAGCCGTTCTCGGCGACGGAGCGGAGCTGGTCCTCCCATGCGTCGGAGTTGAGCGGCCAGCCGTGGCTGAAGACCACCGGCTGACCGGAGCCCCCGTCCTTGTAGAAGATGCCGGTGCCGTCTTCGGTGGTGATGTGCCCCATCGCAGGTCCCCCTCGTGGAAACGGCCTCCCCCTGAAGGCCACAACGACAGTTCCCTGGCCCAATCAGGGCCACTCCGGACAATTCCCACCTTTTGTCCTTCCTTGGTGAGAGCCTGCTCCTGCCCGAAGGCGGTCCTCGGCCACGGCCCGTGACGCGGTGCCGGCCCTCGGCCACGGCCCGCGCTGCGATGCCGGCCGTCGTGGCTCGGCCCTCCACCGGCTTCACCGGCGCGGCGAGCACCTCGCCCGGCGCGACCCCGACGGGGCGCGTCTCGACGGGGCCGTCAGGGGCGGTCCCCGGAGCCCTGCGGAGGGTCCGGGGGCAGGAGCCGCTCCACCGCGTCGGTGATCAGGTCGTGGAGCTGCTGCCCGGGGAAGACGTCGGGCAGGGTGAGCCGCTCCACGATCAGCCAGTTCAGGGTCATGTAGAGGAGCACCACCGTGGTGTCGTCACCGGGCAGGCCGGACTCCCGGTGGTAGGCGATGTTGGCCTCGACGTCGGCGCGGATCTGGCTGGTGAGCACGGCGCGCAGCTCGGGGCGGCGGGTGGCCTCCAGGCGCAGTTCCAGCAGGGCCAGGTAGCCCGAGCGGAAGTCGGTGATCCGGCCCACCAGCTCGTGCATCAGCCGCGTGACCCGGTCGCGGTCACGCGGCCCCTCCAGGGCCCGGGCGAGGGTGGTCGCGTCGGGCTGCAGCCGTTCGTAGAAGCGGGCGCCCGCCTGGGTGAGCAGGTCGTCGCGGTTGGCGAAGTAGTTCGACGCGGTGCCGTTCGGCACCGCCGCCTCGACGTCGACGGCGCGGAAGGTCAGGCCGCGCGCCCCCTCGCGTGCCAGGACTTCGATGGCCGCGTCGACGAGTGCCGCCCGCCGTGCCGGATTCTGCCGCATCGGATCTCCCAATAATCTTGCTTGACACCACTCTGGATGTAGTACTACGTTCAAACCACTCCGAACAGAGTACTACGCCTAGAGCGACAATGAGAAAGAGAGACCGGATGCGAGTCGAGTTCACCGTCCTGCCCGCCGTACCCCGCTGGACCGGTGCGTCCATGCAGCAGATCCCCCGGTCCCGGCCGGTCCGCCCGCGCCAGGCTCCCATGCCGCCGAGGTCGGTGCCGCGGCCCAGGCCGCTGCCCAAGCCCGGGACGCAGAGGTGACCCCGGGGGCACGCAGGTGAGCCCCGAGGTGCGCGGATGGGTGCCGGGCCGGCGACGGCGGGTTGGTCGCCGTCCTGGTCCGGCCCCGGTGCGGTAATTCCTACACAGGAGACCGCTTTACCCCTTATAGGGTGAAAACATGTCACGGCTTCTCTCGGTGAACCTCGCTCATCCGCACTCCGCCGACTACACCAGCGCCGATCTCACCGGGATCGACAAGCGCCCCGCCGACGGGCCGGTCGCCGTGGCAGCCCCCGGCCCGATGGGTACGGCGGGCAGCGGTGTCGCGGGGGACACGATCGGCGATCTCCGCGACCACGGCGGCGATCACCAGGCGGTGTACGCCTACGCGCGTGAGGATCTCGACACCTGGGAGAAGGAGCTGGGGCGTGAGCTGTCCAACGGGGTCTTCGGTGAGAACCTCACCACCTCCGGCCTCGACGTCAACGGCGCCCTGGTCGGCGAGCGGTGGCGGATCGGAGCGGACCTGATCCTCGAAGTCACCTCGGCCCGCATCCCGTGCCGCACGTTCGCGGGCTGGCTGGACCGGAAGGGGTGGGTCCGGCGGTTCACCGAGGCCGCCCTGCCCGGCGCCTATCTCCGCGTCATCGCGCCCGGCGAGATCCAGGCGGGCGACGTCGTCGAGGTCGTCTCCCGGCCGGACCACGCGGTGACGGTCGAGTTCCTCTTCCGCGCCCTGACGACCGAGGCCGGACTGCTGCCGCGGCTGCTCGACGCCGGCGACGCGCTCAACCCCTACTTCACGGAGAAGATCCACCGGCGGCTGGCGGGACGGTCCCGGAACGCGTGACCCGCGCCGTCACGGCGGCGCGGCGGTCCCCGCCCGGGCGGAAAAGGCGCGCGGGCGGAAAGGCGCACGGGCGGAATCCGGGCGGAAGAGGCGCGCGGGCTTTCCTGAAGGATGTGCCCGGCGCGGAGTTGCATCTGGTCGACACCGGGCATCCCGCACTTGAAGAGAAGCCGCCGCAGACCACCCCCCGTCGCCGACTTCCTCGACCGTGGTGGAAAGGGCAGCAGATGAAGATCGCAATTGTCGGGGCCAGTGGTCACATCGGCTCGGCCGTCCTCCGGGAGGCCCGCGACCGTGGCCACGAGGTCACGCCCGTCGCCAGGGACGCCTCCTCGCTGGGGAACGGGGTCGACGCCGACGTGCTCGACCGCGGCTCGATCGCGGGGGTGCTGACCGGGCACGACGCGGTGGTGCTGGCGGTGAAGGGGCCTGAGACCGTGCCCGCGGCGGTCCGGACCCTGATCGACGTGCTGCCCAGGATCGGGGTGAGGCGGCTGCTGGTCGTGGGCGGCGGCGGCAGCCTGGAGCAGGCCCCGGGGCGGCGGTTCGTCGACAGCCCGAACTTCCCGAAGGAGTATCTGGCCGAGGCCCGCGCCCAGGGCGAGGCCCTCGAACTGCTCCGCGCCCAGGGCGGCGCGCTGGACTGGTCCTACGCCAGCCCGCCCCCGGTCCACCTCGTCGACGGCGAGCGCACCGGTGCCTACCGGGTCAAGGCCGGTGACGCTCCGATCAGCGGCGCCGACACCCGGATCACGGTCCCGGACTTCGCCGCCGCCCTTCTCGACACCCTGGAGGAGGGCTCCTTCGTCCGGGAGCGCTTCACCGCCGGCTACTAGCGCGTCCGGGAGCGCTCCGCCGCCAGCTGCTCCCATGCCGGCGGGCGCCGAGCCCCTGCGGGGCACCGAGCTCCTGTGGGGCGCCAGGTTTCCAGGCCGCCGTCACACCGTCACCGGCCGCCGAGATTGGCGGTCATCCGGCTCAGGACGTCGACGGTCGCCCGGTATTCCTCGGCGCTGACGCCCTCGGTGACGCGGACGCGGGCGGCGGTCACCTTGTCGTGCAGGTCGGCGTGGGCGCGGGTGCCCGCCTGGGTGAGGGCGAGCGGCCCGCCCTCGGTGAGCCAGCCGCGCTCGCGCAGCTCCTCCGCGACCGGGAGCAGCGAGGGCTGCGCGGCGCTGAGGAAGGGGCCGAGAGCGGCGTCGAGCTCGGCCGAGGTGCGGGGTTCCGCGGCGATGACGTTCATCACCTGCCAGTGACGGCGGGTCAGCCCCTCCCCGCCGAGCAGGTCGTCAAGGGAGCGCTCGATGGCGAGGTGAAGCTGCTTGATCCAATAGCCCAGGGGGCGCTGCTGGCTGGTGATCTCGGAGACTTCCATGGTGCCGTCCTCAGGATTGATGCATGTATTTTGACAATAACATGTATTCATACATATATAGTGGCCGTATGGAGGACTCCCAGGCGGTCGCGGCCGTCGAACGGGCGATGGTGGCGATCCGGCGCAGCCAGAGCCGCCGCGCGATCCAGCGCCTGGCGGGCGGCGGCCATCCGGATCCCGCGCTGTTCGCGGTGATCGACGCGGTGGAGGAGGGGCCGGAGGCGGCCACGGTGAGCTCCGTCGCCGACCGCATGGGCGTCGATCAGCCCCGTGCCAGCCGCCTGGTCGCCAGGGCCGTCGACGCCGGGCTGCTACGGCGGGTGGCCGACCCCGCGGACGGCCGGCGCAGCACCCTGGAGCTCACCGACCTGGGCGTCGAGCAGGCCGCCCAGGTCCACCGGTTCCGGCGAGAGGTCTTCGGCACGGCGATGCGTGACTGGCCGGAGCATGACCAGCGGGAGTTCGCCCGCCTGCTCGGGGATTTCGTGGAGGCGCTGGGACGGCGTCACCGGGGCGGCTGAGACGCGTCGCCGGGGCCCGGACGCCCCGGCGCGGTCACCGGGACGCCCGCGTGGAGACTCTCGCCGGAGAACCGGAGAAAGCGCCGGCCGCCCGCCGAGTCATGCAAAGCCGGGCGCGTTTTGACCCGGGCCTGCTTGTCCGCACCCGCTCCCGGAGATGGAGTCGTTCAGTAGTGGGCGCGGACAGGGAGGACATCATGAGCTTCATACAGGTCATCGAATTCGACACCGCCGACGAGCAGGAGGTCCAGCGCCTGATGGACGAGTGGCGGGACTCCACCGGAGGCGGGAGAACGGTCACGCACACGACCCTCACCCGCGATCGCGCCCGCCCCGGTCACTACGTCGCCATCGTCCGGTTCCCGTCCTACGAGGAGGCGATGCGCAACAGCGAGCTGCCGCAGACCGGCAAACTGGCCGACCGGATGCGGGAGCTGTGCGACGGGCCGCCGCGCTACATGGACCTCGACGTGATCCGGGACGAGGACCTCTGACGGCCGCGCGGCCGGGCGGGCCCACCCCGATCTCCCCGGGCGGGCCCACCCCGATCCCCGCCGCCGGCCGCTGCCGTGCCGGCGGCAACGAGGTGTCGTGCGAGCCGCGCCGGCGGAAGGCCGTCAGGAACGTCCCGGCGCCGTTCGACCCGGCCGTCTCGATGGTCAACGGCCCCTTCGGAACTCGGTCGGTCACCCTGTTGTCTTCCGAATGACGTCTCCAGGTTCTCAGCGGTGGACGTCTCCGGGTTCTCGGCGGTGGAAAAGGTGGTGTCCGGCCGGAATGGTGACAGGTACCCTGCGCGAGGAACTAGGGAAGGGAATCGCCGTGGGGCACGTAGAGGTCGGCCATCTGACGTATGTACTGCCGGATGGGCGGCCGTTGCTGAACGATGTGTCCTTCCGGATCGGCGACGGGGTCAAGGCCGCGCTCGTCGGGCCCAACGGGGCGGGCAAGACGACGTTGATGCGGCTGATCGCCGGGGACCTGCAGCCGGTCGAGGGGAGCGTGGCCAGCTCCGGCGGGCTGGGGATCATGCGCCAGTTCATCGGCGGCATCCGCGACGGGCGGACGGTGCACGAGCTGCTGCTCAGCGTCGCCCCGCAGCGCGTGCGGCAGGCCGCCGAGCGGCTCGACGCCGCCGAGCTCGTGATGATGGAGCGCGAGGACGAGAAGGCGCAGATGCGCTACGCGCAGGCCATCACCGACTACACCGACGCCGGCGGCTACGACATCGAGGTGCTCTGGGACACCTGCACGATGGCCGCGCTCGGCATGCCGTACGACGACTGCAAATACCGCGGGGTCAACACGTTGTCGGGCGGTGAGCAGAAGCGGCTGGTGCTGGAGGCGCTGCTGCGGGGACCCGACCAGACGCTGCTGCTGGACGAGCCGGACAACTACCTGGACGTGCCGGGCAAGCTCTGGCTGGAGCAGGCCCTGCGCGAGACGCCCAAGACGGTGGTGCTGGTCAGCCACGACCGGCAGCTGCTGGCCAACGCGGCCGACCGGATCGTCACCGTCGAGTCCGGCAACATCTGGATCCACGGCGGGGGGTTCGGCACCTACGCCCAGGCCCGCAAGGACCGCAACGAGCGCCTTGAGGAGCTGAAGAAGCGCTGGGACGAGGAGCACGCCAAGATCAAGCGGCTGGTCCTCATGCTCAAGCAGAAGGCCAAATACATGGACACCATGGCCGCCGCCTACCACTCGGCCCAGACCCGGCTGCGCCGGTTCGAGGAGGCCGGGCCGCCGGAGGCGGCGCCCAAGGAGCAGTTCATCAACATGAGGCTCAAGGGCGGCCGGACCGCCAAGCGGGCGGTGATCTGCGAGAGCCTGGAGCTGACCGGCCTCATGAAGCCGTTCGACCTGGAGATCTGGTACGGCGAGCGGATCGCGGTGCTGGGCTCCAACGGCTCCGGGAAGTCCCATTTCCTGCGCCTGATCGCCGGTGAGGACGTCCGGCACACCGGCGTGGCCAGGCTCGGCTCCCGGGTCGTCCCCGGCCACTTCGCGCAGACCCACGCCCGCCCCGAGCTCGTCGGCCGGACGCCCTGCGAGATCGTCATGACCGAGCACGCCCGGCTGAAGAACGAGGCGATGAAGGCGCTGTCCCGCTACGAGCTGGCCGGGACCATCGCCGAGCAGCGGTTCGAGACGCTGTCCGGCGGGCAGCAGGCGCGGCTGCAGATCCTGCTTCTGGAGCTGTCCGGCACCACGTTGCTGCTGCTGGACGAGCCGACCGACAACCTCGACCTGGCCAGCGCCGAAGCGCTGCAGGAGGGGCTGAACGCCTTCGACGGCACCGTGGTGGCGGTCACCCACGACCGCTGGTTCGCCGACGACTTCGACCGCTATCTCGTCTTTGGATCGGATGGGAAGGTATACGAATCACCTGAACCGATCTGGGATGAGACCAGGGTGGTCCGGCAGCGTTAAAGAGTCCGCCCGGGCTGGGCGTGTCCCCTGGAGAGGGGCACGTTCACGGGTTATCACCACTAGGTGACGTACAGCACCCGAATCGTCGGCGCTCTCGCCCTGCTCCTCCTCGCCGGATGCTCCAGCCCCAGGCCGGAGCAGCAGGTCGCCTCGCTCAAGCCGCTCTCGGTGAAGGAGGAGGCTTCCTCCGTCCTCAAGGGGGACGACGGATATGTGGTGAACTGGGCGGGGGTGCTGGCCAACAGCAACCCGTGGCACTTCGGCGAGCACGTGGTGGCCACGGTGATCGCCACGGACGCCAAGGGCAAGGAGGTCGTCCGGCTGGAGCAGCCCCTGGACGCTGTGCCTCCGGCCGGGGTGCTCTCCTTCACCGGCCAGGTGGTCGCCGCCGAGCGGCCGTCGCGGGTGAGCATCCAGTACCGCCCGGCCGAGTGGCACCAGGCGGCCCGGATCGTCTCGGCCTTCAGGTCGTTCCCCGTCTCCGACGTGCTGACCGAGCGCAAGGAGCACAGCTACCTGATCACCGGATACGTCGGCACGCCGTACCGGCTGCCGGCCGGCAGCCTGGCGGTCACCGCGCTCCTGCGGGACAAGAACGGCAAGCTGCTCGGCGGCGGGAGCACGTTCGTGGACGACGTCCGCGCGGGCGCCAAGCGCCGGTTCATCCTGAACATCGAGAGCGTCCCGGACACCAGCAAGATCGCCAAGGCTGAGCTGGTCGCGCGCACCTGGGGATCGAGCAGCCGCCCCTACGAGGAGCTGGCCCTGGGGGGCATCGCCCCGGTGCACACCGCCAAGCCGACCACGGCCCCGTTCGTCAAGGACCGGGGCGGCCCGGCCGTCTCCACCGGTGACGCCCGGCCGTGACCGAGCCTTCCACGCGTCCCGTACGGCGCGGCGGCCCGGCCGGGCCCGTCGCCGGGAGGTGAGGGTGCGCCACCGGGAGCCGCCGAGGGTCCTGACGGCCTCGCTGGCCCTGCTGCTGGCGTCGGGCTGCGGCCCGGGCCCGGGCGCGCCGGACGCTCCGGCGCTGCCCGCGCCCAGCGTCGTGGCGGTGGCCACTCCTCCGCTGCTCCCGTACGTGACGGTGACGCTCACCCCGACCCCGGAGCCGGTTCCCAGTCCGCCGTCGCCACAGCCGAAGGTGCTGGTCGTCGGGCTGGACGGGGTGCGCTACGACCGGGTCCTCGCCACCGGGGCGGTGCACTTCCGGCAACTCATGGAGGCCGGGACCCTCGCCACCGGCCGGCTGGAGGTGCTGCGGAAGATCCGTTCCAGCAGCGGCCCGGGGTGGGCGACCGTGCTGACCGGGGTGGCGCCGGGCAAGCACGGTGTGCACAACAACTCCTTCGAAGGCCACCAGTTCATTAAATATCCGGACTTTCTAACGCGGCTGGAGAGGATCCGGCCGAGCCTGCACACCGCGGCCGTGACCGGCTGGCGGGACCTGGTCCACGCCGGGGCGGTCGGCGACCTGGTCGACTGGCACGCCACCAGCCACCTCAAGCCCTACGAGATCGGGGACAAGGACGCCTTCATCATCGACAGGATGACCGATCTCATCCAGACCAGCCAGGTCGACGTCGCCTTCATGCACCTTGAGGTCACCGACGCCGTCGCGCACCGGGCGGGGGTGCTCGGCCCCGCCTACCGCGAGGCGATCGAGACGGTGGACGGCTATCTCGGCCGGCTGTTCGGCGCCATCCGCGCCAGGCCCACCTTCGCCGCGGAGAAATGGACGATCATCGTCACCACCGACCACGGCCACAAGGACGAGGGGGGCCACGGTGGCGTCTCGGCGCAGGAGCGCAGCGTTTTCGTGCTCGCCGCCGGCCCCGGGATCGAGCAGGGGGCGCGCAGGCGGGATGCCCGCCAGGTGGATGTGGCGGCCACCGTCTTCGCCCAGCTCGGCATCCCCCTCCCCGGAGACCTCGACGGGGAGTCGCTCAGCAGGGTGAGCGCCGGGAACAGCCATTGATCGAGATTCACCGGAGCGCGCCACTGTTTACCGATGTGGATGACTGTATGGACACAGCTCTGGTCAAGGCACATGAATCACTGGAACCGATAGTTACCAATCCTTTACCGTCAGTCACATGAATCGCAGTGCCCTGGTCGGAGCCCTCCGCGCGCGGGAGGCGGGCGCCCTCGCCGCGCTCTACGACCTGCATGCCGAGAACATCTATCGATACTGCCGGTCCATGCTCGACGGCCCCGACGGCCCCGACGGCCCCGACAGCGCGGAGGTGGCGCTCCGCGACACCCTGATCGCGGCCGAGGCCCATGTTCACGCGCTCGCCGACCCCGATCGGCTGGAGGCGTGGCTGTACGCACTCGCTCGGGGGGAGTGCGTACGGCGCCGCCCGACGGCCGCGCCGGAACGGGGTGGGACGGCCACGGGCCCGGTGGCCGCACCGGAGCCGGCGGCTGCGCCGGGGCCGGGCGGGGTGTCGGAGGCGGGCCCGGACGGAGGGTCGGGGGTGGGGCCGGGTCCGCGGACCGCGTCGTCGCCGTCCCCGGTGGCCGCCGGGAGCGGCGACGCCGGTCTGCGGGCGATGGCCCGTGACGCCGTCCGGAGCCTGTCACCGGAGGAGCGCGAGGTCCTTGAGCTGATCTCCCGGCACGGCCTGTCCGTCGCCGACCTCGCCGCGGTGCTGGGGGTCTCGGCCAGGCGCGCCGGCGCGATGTGCGGATCGGCGCGGGAGCGGCTGCGTGACGTGGTGACCGCGGAGGTCCTCGCCCGTAAGGGGCCGCATGACTGTGCGGGCCGGGCGCGGCTGTCGGCCGGCTCCGCCGGTGGGCTCACCCCGGACGCGCGTGAACGCCTGATCCGCCACGTGAACCGGTGCGACGCCTGCGCGCCGCACCGGGCGAGGCAGGTCTCGGCGGCGAGGGTCCTCGACCTGCTGCCCGCGGTCGTGCCGCCGGAGACGCTGCGCGTACGGGTGATGAGCTGCTTCACCGATCCCGGACTCGTCCCCTACCGGCGCTGCGTCGCCCGCAGGGCCGGCGCCCTGGACACCGCAGGCTTCCCCGTGGGGAGGGGACACGGGAGCCGTCGACGCTCTCGTCCGGCGGCCGGTGCGCTGGCCGTGGTCGCGGCGGCCGCCGCGGTCGTGCTGGTCCTCACCCACCTCGTGGGCTCCGACGGGACGGCCGTCGGCACCATGCCGGGGGCGCCACCGGTGACCGGCGAGCCGCCGGGCGTCCGCCCGTCGCACGACCCTGAGCCGAGGGGCACCGCGACGGCCCCGGAGCCCCGCCGCGGCGGGCTGTCCGCCTATCCGGTCGGCCCCCTCGGGCCGGCTGTGCCGGTCGCCGTCAGCGTGCCCGACTCCCTGTCCGGCCGGCGCGCCCCGAGGCCCGTCCCGGTGCCGATCCCGGTGCCCATGCCGACCGACGGGCGGACGGACGAGCGGGCGGACGGGCGGACCGACGGGCGGACGGACGGGCCGAGCGGCCCCACAGGTCCCCCTTCCGGTCCCACCGGCCCCCATCCGTCCGAGAGGCCGGTCCGGCCCGCCCTGCCGGTGCTCCCCGGCCCACCACGGCTGGGCGCACCGGACAGGCACGGGCCGCCCCGTCACCACCAGGGGGGCAGGCCGCCGCGCCCGTGCCGGACCACTCCCGGCACGGCGCCCACGGTGCCCGGGCCCGCGCCTACCGCCACGGCGCCGACCCCGACGGCTCCCAAACCGACCCCGACGACTCCTCGGCCGACCGCAGAGCCGGCCCCCAAGCCGACCGCGGCGCCGACCGCCGAACCGGCCCCGAAGCCGACGGCGAAACCGACGGCGGAACCGGCCCCGAAGCCGACGGCGGAACCGGTTCCCACGAGTCCGGGACCGGCCTCGGCGACCTCCACGACGCCGTAGCCGGCTCGGGCGGCTCCGGCGACTCCGGCGTCCGCCGGCGGGCAGGCCCGCCACGCCGCCGTCGCTCGACCGGCACTCCGGCCCGCCTGCCCCGGCGGACAGGGCGGCGGAGCCCGCGGGCACCGGCCGCCCGGCCGTCCAGACCCGGGGTCAGAACCGGAGAGGCTGCTGGGAAGCTGTGCTCACCTGTGTTGATTACGTTATGTGAGCTACATGTGTGCTAAGAGTGACTAACGGGAATCTTGAGCTAGATCGTTCGTCACGAGATGACATGTAGCCATACAGGGCGTTTCAGGAGGTGAGCGCATGCGGTCTGTCGAGAGATACGGCCGTGCCGGTGCGGTGGTGGCGGGTCTTACCTGCTGTCTGATCACGGGTGCGGCCGTCCCCGCCGTCGCCATGCAAGACAGGCTGGGGCCGTCCGCAGAGGAGGTCGCCAGGGCCCGCTCCAAAGCCGGTGAACGGAGTAAACAGCTCGGTGCGACCACTGCCCTGCTCGCCAGGGCCAAGGCCCGGCTGGGAGAGCTGAGTGCCCAGGCGGACAGGCTGATCGAGCTCCACGCCGGGGAGCGGGCCGAGACGGCCCGTGCGGAGGAGCTCCTCCGGAGAGCGAGGGAGCGGGCCGCCGCCGGGGCGGACAAGCCCCGCGAGGCGGTGGCCGCGGTCCCAGTCCGAAGTGACGCGGTCCCAGGCCGAGGTGACTTGGTCCCGGGCCGAGGTGACGGGGGGCCGGCCCCGGTCCGGGACGTGGGCGGGGCGGCTGTGATCCCCCTTCGGGGAGACAGCGGAGTGGTGGCCCCGGTCCAGAGCGACGGGATGGCCGTGAGCCCCCCTCCGGATGTCGCGGAAGTGCTCCAGGCCCAGACAGAGGCCGCGCAGGCAGGGGCCGCGCAGGCAGAGGCCGTTCGGTCGGAGGCTGCGCAGGCAGAGGCTGCGCAGGCAGGAACCGTGCAGGCGGAGACCACACAGCCAGAGACCACACAGCCGGAGGCCACGCAGGCAGGAACCGCGCAAGCGGAGGCCGTACGGGCGGAGGCCACGCAGGCGGGAGCCGCACAGGCGGAGGCCGTACGGGCGGAGATCGATTACCGCGAGCGGTGGGCGGCGGCGGAGCGGGCGGCCGAGGCGGCGCGGGCGGCCGAGGAGGCCGTGGCCGGGCAGGCGGCGGAGGTCCAGCGGATCGAGGCGGACAGGACGCGGCTGGACAAGGAGATGAGGGCGGAGGCGGGCGCCGCCGAGCGGCTGGCCGGCAAGCGGGTCGCCGTCCTCAAGTGGTCCAGGGTCGCGCAGGAGCGCGCCCGGCTGGGCGATCACCGGAGCGCGGCGGTGGCGCGTATGAGAGCACGGTTCGTGGCGGCCCGCGAGGTGGCGGGGCAGACCTGGCCGCTCAACGCGACGTGGCAGGCGGCGCGGGGCGACATCGCCGCCGACTGGGCGCTCACCCAGCTCGACAAGCCCTACGTGTGGGCGGGCACGGGGCCCCGCAACTACGACTGCTCCGGTCTGACCATGCGGGCGTGGGCCCGTGCCGGGGTCAGGATCGACCACTGGACGGGCACCCAGTGGACGTCGGGACAGCATGTGCGGATCAGCCGGCTCCGCCGGGGCGACCTGCTGTTCTTCGGCCGGATCACCCGGAACCCGGGCGACATCTCCCACGTGGGGATCTACATCGGCCGGGGCCTGATGGTGCACGCCCCGCAGACCGGGGACGTGGTCCGGGTCGCGCCGATATGGCGCAGGGACTTCGTCGGCGCGACCCGTCCGGCGTGATGCTCAGTGCTCGTGGTCCTCGGCGCGCCTGACGGAGCGGGCGATCTCCTCCTCGGCCTCGACCCGGCCGACCCAGTTGGCGCCCTCGACGGACTTGCCGGGCTCCAGGTCCTTGTAGACCTCGAAGAAGTGCTGGATCTCCAGGCGGTCGAACTCCGGCACGTGGTGGATGTCGCGGATATGCTCCATCCGGGGGTCCGTGGCGGGGACGCACAGGACCTTGTCGTCGCCACCCTTCTCGTCGGTCATGCGGAACATGCCGACCGCGCGGCACTTGATCAGGCAGCCGGGGAAGGTCGGCTCCTGGAGCAGCACGAGGGCGTCGAGGGGGTCGCCGTCCTCGCCGAGGGTGTTCTCGATGAAGCCGTAGTCGGCGGGGTACTGCGTGGAGGTGAAGAGCATCCGGTCGAGCCTGATCCGCCCTGACTCGTGGTCCACCTCATACTTGTTCCGTTGGCCCTTGGGAATCTCAACGAGAACGTCGAACTCCACCGCTGTTCCTCCGCTCAACCCCTCCGGGCACCCCCGGCTGGGCATTAGTGTCTCGTAAGCGTTAATACCTGTTGGATATCGAATAGATGAGAGGTCGGCGACGTCATGCGGCATGAGCGGTGGGTGGCCTTCGTCACTCTCGTCCTGCTGCAACTGTTCGTCGTCGCGGCCGGCGCCCACCTGCTCACCAGCGACCTGCTGGTGGAGGAGACGCACGAAGCGGCCGCTCCGGCGGGGCCGCCTCCCGTCCCGGTCATCACCGCGAGTCCGGTGCTGGCCGCGGGGGGGAACGGACCTCTCCCCGCCAAGACTACTTTGGTGGGGCGGCTCACCGGGGCGCTGGGTGACCCCGCGCTGGGCAAGCGCGTCGGCGCCGTGGTTCTCGATGCCGAGACCGGCGCCACGCTGTTCGGCAGCGGCGCCGACATCGGCGTCACCCCGGCCTCCACGACCAAGCTCGTCACCTCGGTCGCCTCGCTGGCCTCCCTGGGGCCCGACGCGAGGTTGAGCACCCGGGTAGTCCGCGGCTCCTCACCCGACTCGATCATCCTGGTCGGCGGCGGCGACCCCACCCTGACGGCCCTGCGCCCGTCCGGGGTCCCCGTCTATCCCCAGCCGGCCTCGCTGGCCTCCCTCGCGCTGCGCACCGCCAGGGCGCTCAAGGCGGCCGGGACCACCAAGGTGACGGTGACCTACGACGACAGCCTCTACACCGGGCCGCGCACCGCCCCCACGTGGAAGCCCAACTACCTGCCCGACGGCGAGGTCGCCCCCGTCACGGCGCTCATGGTCGACGAGGGCAGGGTCGCCCCCGGCAGCCGCCAGCGGGTCTCCGACCCCTCCCGGGCGGCGCACGGCGCCTTCGTCTCGATGCTGTCGAAGCAGGGCATCACGGTCTCCAAGTCCCGTGGCCGGGCGAAGGCCCCGGCCGGCGCCCAGGAGATCGCCAGGGTCGACTCCGCGCCGGTTTACGCCCTGGTCGAGCGGGCGCTGACGCGCAGCGACAACGACCTGTCGGAGGCCCTGGCCCGGCAGGTGGCCATCAAGGAGGGCAGGCCCGCCTCCTTCGACGGGGCCGCGCAGGCCGTCCACGAGGTGCTGACCCGGCTGAAGGCGGCCGAGGGCGTGCGGGTCTTCGACGGCAGCGGGCTGTCGCCCAAGAACCGCATCGCCCCCGCCGGGCTGGCCCGGCTGATCGCGGTGGCGGCCGCCCCGGCAAACCCCCACCTGCACCCGATCGTCAGCGGCATGCCCGTGGCGGGGTTCAGCGGCACCCTCGGCCACCGGTTCGGCAAGAGCGAATCCGCCTACGGCCTGGTCCGGGCCAAGACCGGCACCCTCAACGGGGTCAGCACACTGGCCGGCATGACCACCACCCGGAGCGGCCGGCTGGTGACCTTCGCCTTCATGGCGGACGACATCCCACCCGGCTGGGGCAAGGCGGAGGCGGCCCTCGACAGGCTCGCCGCCGTCGTTGCCGCAAGCTGACCGGCGGCTCGGCGCGCGACTCGGAAGGAGAACGCGTACGGTGGACGGTATGCAGGTGATCGACTGGGATCTCGCCGTAACGACCGGAACGCGCCTGGTGCGCCCCGGGCCGCAAGTGAGCCGAGAGGAGGCCCGGCAGGCGGTCGCGGAGCTGCGACAGCTGTCCCGCGAGGCCGAGGGGCACGTCCGGGAGTTCACCCGGATCGACACCGAGACCGCGCCCCAGCCCGCCACGATCGTCGACCGGTCCGGCTGGATCAAGGCCAACGTCGAGGGCTTCCGGGTGGTCCTGGAGCCGCTGACCGAGCGGATGGCCGCGCGCCGGGACCAGACGCCGGCGATCGTGTCCGCGGTGGGATCGCGCATCACCGGGGTCGAGGTCGGCGCGGTGCTGGCCTTCCTCGCCTCCCGCGTCCTGGGCCAGTACGAACTGTTCCTGCCACCCGACCCCGACGGCCAGGCGGCCGCCGGCCGGCTCACCCTGGTCGCGCCCAACATCGTCCACGCCGAGCAGGAGCTCAACGTCCATCCGCGTGACTTCCGCCTGTGGGTCTGCCTGCACGAGGAGACCCACCGGGTGCAGTTCACCGGCGTCCCCTGGCTGCGGGAATACGTCCGCTCCCAGATGACGGAGTTCCTGCTCGCCTCCGACATCGACCTGTCCACGCTCCTGGAGCGGCTCCGCTCGGCCGCCGACGCGGTCGCCGACGCCGTCCGGGGCGGTGAGGGCAACCTGATCGACGCGATCCAGACGCCCGAGCAGAAGGAGATCCTCGACCGGCTCACCGCGGTGATGACCCTGGTCGAGGGCCACGGCGACTACGTCATGGACGCGGTCGGCCCCTCGGTGGTCCCCTCGGTCGCCGACATCCGGGCCAAGTTCCACCACCGCAGGGAGGGCGGGTCCCGGCTCGACCGCACGGTCCGCAAGCTGCTCGGCGTCGACCTCAAGATGAAGCAGTACGCCCAGGGGTCCGCCTTCGTCCGCACCGTCGTCGACAGCGTGGGCATGGACGGCTTCAACAAGGTCTGGACCTCCCCGCAGACCCTCCCCACCCAGGACGAGATCAGCCACCCCGAGCGCTGGATCGCCAGGGTGATCGGCGACCCGGCCCTCCCCGCGGCCGAGGCCGACGGCACCACCGGCTGACCGGGCGGCGTCACCCGCCGCCGGGAGGCCGGACAATGGCGGCATGGGTCCGCCTCCCGTCGTCGCCGATGTCCGCCGTGCCGTACGGCACGCCCTGGCCGACCTGGAGCCCGGCGACCTCGTGCTGGTCGCGTGCAGCGGCGGCGCCGACTCCCTGGCGCTCGCGGCGGGGCTGGGGGCCGTGGCGCCGCGCGCCGGGCTCCGCGCCGGGCTGCTGACCGTCGACCACGGCCTCCAGGAGGGTTCTCCGGACCGGGCCGCCGACGTCGTACGGCTCGCCCCCGCCCTCGGGCTGCTCGGCCCCGTGGAGGCGCTGAGCGTCTCCGTGGGGATCTCGGGGGGCCCCGAGGCGGCGGCCAGGGAGGCGAGATACGCGGCGCTGTCGGAGGCCGCCGGGCGCCTCGGGGCGGCGGCCGTGCTGCTCGGGCACACCAGGGACGACCAGGCCGAGACCGTGCTGATGCGGCTGACCCGGGGGAGCGGGACGCGCTCGCTGGCGGGGATGCCCGCGCGGGCGGGACTCTACCGGCGGCCGCTGCTGGGGCTCGGCCGCGCGACGACCGTGGCGGCCTGCGCGGCGCTCGGGCTGTCCCCGTGGGACGACCCGCACAACCTCGACCCCCGCTACACCCGGG
Source organism: Streptosporangium sp. NPDC003464 (assembly GCF_053588315.1). Classification (NCBI taxonomy): domain Bacteria; kingdom Bacillati; phylum Actinomycetota; class Actinomycetes; order Streptosporangiales; family Streptosporangiaceae; genus Streptosporangium; species Streptosporangium sp. NPDC003464. The sequence continues at coordinate 23,816 of NZ_JBSFPS010000094.1, forward strand.
TCCGGGTCCGTGAGCGGCTGCTGCCCGCCCTGGAGGAGGGGCTCGGTCCCGGGGTCGCCGAGGCGCTCGCCCGGACCGCCGCGCTGTGCCGTGACGACGCCGACGCGCTCGACGAGTGGGCCGACGCCGTCTACGCGCGGGCGGCCGTCCCCGATTCCGCTCTAAGCGATATCGGGGCGGTGGCGGTGACCGTCTCGGAGGTGGCGGGGGTGCCGGCCGCGGTGCGGCGGCGGGTGCTGCGGCGGGCGGCGATCGAGGCCGGGGCCCCGCCCGGCACGCTCGCGGCCTGGCACATCCTCCAGGTCGACCGTCTGGTCACCGACTGGCGGGGGCAACGGCGGATAGAGGTCCCCGGTGGGGTGGGAGCGGTCCGCCGGTGTGGCACGCTGGTGTTCGCCAGACAGTCAGTACGCCCCGTCTTGTAAGGAAATCCCAGGTGGACGCAGCCGACATGGGCAAGGACCTCTCGAAGGTCCTCATCCCGGAGGAAGAGCTCCAGGCAAAGATCAAGGAGCTCGCGAGCCGGATCGACGAGGATTACGCGGGCAAGGACCTGCTGATCGTGGGAGTGCTCAAGGGGGCGGTCATGGTCATGGCCGACCTGGCCAGGGCGCTGCACGTGCCGGTCCAGATGGACTGGATGGCCGTCTCGTCCTATGGCGCCGGCACCAAGTCGTCGGGCGTCGTGCGCGTGCTCAAGGACCTCGACACCGACATCGCGGGCCGTCACGTGCTGGTGGTCGAGGACATCATCGACTCCGGCCTGACCCTCTCGTGGCTGGTGCACAACCTGAAGTCGCGCAATCCCGCCTCCGTCGAGATCTGCGCCGCGCTGCGGAAGCCGGACGCGGTCAAGGTGCCGATCGATGTGAAATACATCGGTTTCGACATTCCCAACGAGTTCGTCATCGGTTACGGGCTCGACTACGCAGAGCGATATCGCAACCTTCCCTTCATTGGGACCCTTGCTCCGCATGTGTATGGAGCGGGCTGAAAAGTACGCCCTGCGCGAAGCGTGCCCTCCACGGCGGCGACATTGCTCATAGCGGCGGGGAACACCGGCCTACTTGACGTACGTTGGTAGGGCAAAGCCGGTACCGCCCGGGCAGTTACTGTGCGCGGCACGCCGGTGTACCTTCGGACTCCAAAGAGATGACCTTCCGGGGCGTCTCTGGGGAGTCAGTTGGAGCGGTTAGGGATACCGCGAACCCCGGGTCCGCCCGGGGTTGCCAGGCCTTGGTCAGGAAGGGACGGGCCCGCCGGGGTTCCGCATCGGATGGATCTCAAGCGATTTACACGTGGGCCACTGCTGTGGATCCTGGGCATCGTCGTGCTGCTCCTGCTCGTGACCACGATGTGGAGCGGCGACGGAAATTTCGAGAAGACCGACACCTCGAAGATCGTTAGTTGGATCGACGAGGGCAAGGTCTCCAACGCGAAGATCATCGACAAGGACCAGCGCATCGAGGTCACCACGACCGACGGCAAGCGCTACTACTCCTCGTGGGTGACCGGTCAGGGCGTCCAGCTCGCCGACCAGCTCCAGCAGGCCAAGAAGGCCAACAAGCTCGCCAAGGACTACACCGTCGACGTGCCGAAGGAGAACTTCCTCCTCGGCCTCCTGGTGAGCTTCCTGCCGATCGTCATCATCGTGCTGATCTTCCTGTTCATCATGAACCAGATGCAGGGCGGCGGCTCCCGGGTGATGAACTTCGGCAAGTCGAAGGCCAAGCTCATCACCAAGGACACCCCGAAGACCACCTTCGCCGACGTCGCGGGCGCCGACGAGGCCATCGAGGAGCTCCAGGAGATCAAGGAGTTCCTGCAGGCCCCGGCCAAGTTCCAGGCGATCGGCGCGAAGATCCCCAAGGGCGTCCTCCTCTACGGCCCGCCCGGAACCGGTAAGACCCTGCTCGCCAGGGCCGTCGCCGGTGAGGCCGGGGTGCCGTTCTACTCGATCTCCGGCTCCGACTTCGTCGAGATGTTCGTCGGTGTCGGCGCCTCCCGGGTCCGCGACCTGTTCGAGCAGGCCAAGGCGAACGCCCCGGCGATCATCTTCATCGACGAGATCGACGCGGTGGGCCGCCACCGCGGCGCCGGCCTCGGCGGTGGCCACGACGAGCGCGAGCAGACCCTGAACCAGCTCCTCGTGGAGATGGACGGCTTCGACGTCAAGGGCGGCGTGATCCTGATCGCCGCGACCAACCGGCCCGACATCCTCGACCCGGCGCTGCTCCGTCCGGGCCGTTTCGACCGGCAGGTCACCGTCGACCGCCCCGACCTGGAGGGCCGCAAGGGCATCCTCCGGGTGCACGGCCGCGGCAAGCCGTTCGCCGAAGGGGTCGACCTCGACGTCATCGCCCGCCGGACGCCCGGTTTCACCGGCGCCGACCTGGCCAACGTGATCAACGAGGCCGCGCTGCTCACCGCGCGCGCCGACCAGAAGCTGATCACGATGGAGATGCTCGAGGAGTCCATCGACCGCGTGATGGCCGGCCCGGAGCGCAAGACCCGCGTCATGTCGGACCAGGAGAAGAAGATCATCGCGTACCACGAGGGCGGCCACGCCCTGGTGGCGCACGCGCTGCCCAACTCCGACCCGGTCCACAAGATCACGATCCTGTCCCGCGGCCGCGCCCTCGGTTACACGATGACGCTGCCGATGGAGGACAAGTTCCTGGCGACCCGCTCGGAGATGATGGACCAGCTCGCGATGTTGCTGGGCGGCCGCACGGCGGAGGAGCTCGTCTTCCACGAGCCCACCACCGGCGCCTCCAACGACATCGAGAAGGCCACCTCCATCGCCCGCCGCATGGTCACCGAGTACGGCATGAGCGAGCAGCTCGGCGCCCGCAAGTTCGGCACCGGCAACGCCGAGGTCTTCCTCGGCCGTGAGATGGGCCACGAGCGCGACTACTCCGAGAAGATCGCCTCCACGATCGACGAGGAGGTGCGCCGTCTCATCGAGACCGCGCACGACCAGGCCTGGGAGATCCTCGTCGAATACCGCGACGTGCTCGACAACCTGGTGCTGGAGCTCATGGAGAAGGAGACGCTCTCCCGCGACCAGGTGCTGCAGATCTTCGCGCCGGTCGTCGTCAAGGAGAAGCGCCCCTCCTACTCCGGCTACGGCAAGCGGCTGCCGTCGAACCGGCCGCCGATCCTGACGCCGAAGGAGCAGTCGGGCAACGGCGCCCTCCCGGCGGGAGCGGGCCACACCGACACCGTGCCCAGGGACGGGAACTGAAGCGTGAGCGTGAAGCCGTTGCAGGTCGACTCGGCCCGGATCGAGAAAGCAGTCCGCGAGATCCTCATCGCGCTCGGTGAGGATCCGGACCGGGACGGCCTGCAGGAGACCCCGGCCCGCGTGGCCCGCGCCTACGCGGAGCAGTTCGCCGGGCTGGGGCAGACCCCGGAAGACGTGCTGTCCACGGTCTTCGACGTCGACCACGACGAGATGGTGCTCGTCCGTGACATCGAGGTCTATTCCACCTGCGAGCACCACCTGGTGCCCTTCCACGGCCTCGCCCACGTCGGCTACATCCCGAACGAGAAGGGTCAGGTCACCGGCCTGTCCAAGCTGGCCCGTCTCGTCGACGTCTACGCCCGCCGCCCCCAGGTGCAGGAGCGGATGACCTCGCAGATCGCCGACGCGCTCATGAGCGTGCTGGAGCCCCGCGGGGTCATCGTGGTGATCGAGTGCGAACACCTCTGCATGACCATGCGGGGTGTCCGCAAGCCCGGCGCCAAGACCATCACCTCGTCCGTGCGCGGCGACTTCCGCACCAGCGACAAGACCCGCGCCGAGGCCATGGCGCTCATCCTCCGCTGAGCCCGAGCCAGTCCGAGCCCTTGCCCGCAGAGACCCCGCCTTGTCCGGACCGCCACGGCGGTCCGGACAAGGTTTCTGCGTTGCGGCCGGGTTCGAAAGCCCTCCGATCCCGCTCCGTCCGGGCTAATATCTCCACACTCGCCAAGGTCCGGCATGCGCGGCCGACTGCCTCGGGATGGACGGGCTGATTCGTTATGGCACAAGCTGGACCCGCGAGATGGGCGAAGAGTGGACAACGCCTAGGCTTGTCCGCATGACTACGTGGAGTGTGCCGGGGATGCCCGACAAGGGCCGATGCCTGGTGATGGGCGTGGTCAACGTGACCCCCGACTCGTTCTCCGACGGCGGGCGGTGGTTCGACCCGGCGGCCGCCGTACGGCATGGCCTGGAGCTGGTCGAGCAGGGCGCCGACATCGTCGACGTGGGCGGGGAGTCCACCAGGCCCGGAGCGGCGCGGGTGTCGCTCGAGGAGGAGCTGGCCAGGGTCGAGCCGGTCATCAGGGAGCTGAGCCGTGCGGGTGTCACGGTCAGTGTCGACACGATGCGGGCCGAGGTGGCGCAGGCGGCCGTGGACGCCGGGGCGAGGCTGGTCAACGACGTCAGCGGCGGTCTGGCGGACCCGGCGATGCCGAGGGTCGTCGCCGCCTCCGGCGTCCCGTACGTGGTGATGCACTGGCGGGGGCACAGCCACACGATGAACAGCAGGGCGGTCTACGACGACGTCGTGACCGAGGTGCGGGAGGAGCTGTCCAAGCGGATCGCCTCCGTGCTGGCCGAGGGGGTGGCCGACAGTCAGATCGTGATCGACCCGGGTCTGGGCTTCTCCAAGAACCCCGAACACAACTGGGCCCTGCTGGCGGGCGTCGACCGGCTCGCCGAGCTGGGCCACCCGCTGCTCATCGGGGCCTCGCGGAAACGATTCCTGGGCCGGCTGCTGGCGGACCCGGACGGCACCCCGCGTCCTTTCAGTCGCAGTGATGACGCCACGCTCGCCGTGACCGCCCTCGTCGCCCAGGCGGGGGCATGGTGTGTGCGAGTGCACGACGTACGCCCGAACGCGGACGCCGTCCGCGTGGCTGCCGCAGTCCAGGGAGCGAGAGCATGAGCGTCGACACCACCGCTGTCGAGACGGTCAACCAGGCGTTCTACACCGCCATCGAGAACGCGGATCTCGACAGGATGACCGAGATCTGGGCCGAAGACGTCGACGGCGAGCAGGTGAGCTGCGTGCACCCGGGGTGGCCGATCGTGAACGGCCGCCAGGAGGTGCTGCGCTCCTGGGCGCTCATCATGGCCAACACCCCCTACATCCAGTTCGTGCTGACCGACGTCCGCGTCATGGTCCTGGGCGATGTGGCCATTCTCACCTGCGAGGAGAACATCCTCACCGCCGGTGACGAGGGCGACTCCAGCTTCGCCGCGGGCAAGGTGGTGGCGAGCAACACCTTCATCAGGACGGCGGCGGGCTGGCGCCTCTGGCTGCACCACGGTTCGCCGGTGCTGCAGGGCGACGAGGACGAGGAAGAAGAGGAAGCCGCGTGACAGACCGGATCAGCGTCAAGGGCCTGCGGGCACGGGGACGGCACGGCGTGCTGGCCGCCGAGCGCGAGCTCGGCCAGGAGTTCGTCGTCGACGCCACGCTCTTCCTCGACACGGCGCCCGCGGCGGCCGGGGACGACCTCACCAGGACCGTGCACTACGGCGAGCTCGCCCAGGACCTGGTGAAGGTCGTGGAGGGCGAGCCGGTCAACCTGATCGAGACGCTGGCCCAGCGCCTGGCGGAGGTCTGCCTGGCGCGCGAGCAGGTGCTGTCGGCGGAGGTCAGTGTGCACAAGCCGGCCGCGCCGATCCCGCTGCCGTTCGACGACGTGGTAGTGACGATCACCCGGAGCCGGGGATGAAGGTCGTGCTGGCGCTCGGCAGCAACCTGGGGGACCGGTTCGAGACGCTGCAGGGCGCGCTCGACGCGCTCTTCGACGCCCCCGGGCTCGACTTCGTCGCGGTCTCGCCCGTATACGAGACCGACCCGTTCGGCGGCCCCGAGCAGGGCCCCTACCTCAACGCGGTGGTGATCGCGCAGACCACCCTGGGGCCCCGGACGCTCCTTGAGCGCGCCCAGGGGGTGGAGAACGCCTTCGGCAGGGTCCGCCAGGAGCGGTGGGGGCCGCGCACCCTGGACGTCGACCTGATCGCGGTGGGCGACGTCACCGCCGACGACCCCGAGCTGACGCTGCCGCACCCCAGGGCGCACGAGCGCGCGTTCGTGCTGGTGCCGTGGCTGCGGGCCGATCCGGACGCGGTGCTGGCCGGGCGCAGGGTCGAGGACCTGCTGGCCGGGCTGGACCAGGACTACGTGCGGCTGCGTGCCGATCTGACGCTGCAGAGGCCCATTTGAAGCCGACCCGTCCCGGCGTGCTCGTCGGTCTCGTCGTCGTGTTCGCGATCATCACCTGGGCGCTGCTGAAGCCTCTTTACTCTTCCCTGCCGACCGTGCCGTGGACCGCGATCCCCACGGTGCTCCTGCTGGCGATCGGCGAGATCTACAGCGGGTGGATGACGAAGGCCAGGATCGAGCGCAAGGGCGACACCAAACCCGTCGAGCCGCTGGCGGTGGCCCGGCTGGCGGCCCTCGCCAAGGCCTCCGCGTACGGCGGGGCGATCTTCGGCGGCGTCTTCGCCGGGTTCACGATCTACACCGCCGACCTGCTGGAGCAGGGCGTGCCCCGCCAGGACTTCCTTATCGCCGGCGGCTCGTTCGTCGGCTGCGTGGTGCTGGTCTGCGCCGCCCTCTACCTCGAATACTGCTGCAAGGTGCCCAAGGACTCCTCGGAGGAGGACCGCTAGCCCCGGGGCGGCGCGGCCCGCGCGTCACTTGTCGATGTCGCCCACGACGAAGAACATCGACCCCAGGATGGCCACCATGTCGGAGACCAGGTGGCCGGGGAGCATCTCGCGCAGCACCTGGACGTTGTTGTAGGAGGCCGAGCGGAGCTTCATCCGCCAGGGGGTCTTCTCGCCACGGGAGACCAGATAGTAGCCGTTGATGCCGAGCGGGTTCTCGGTCCAGGCGTAGGTGTGGCCCTCGGGCACCTTGAGCACCTTGGGCAGGCGCTGGTTGACCGGCCCCTGCGGCAGCTCCCGGAGCCGCTCCAGGCAGGCGTCGGCCAGGTCCAGGGAGACCTTCACCTGCTCCAGCAGCACCTCGAACCGGGCGTGGCAGTCTCCGGCCGTCCGGGTGACGACCCGCACCGGCAGCTCGCCGTAGGCGAGGTAGGGCTCGTCCCTGCGCAGGTCGAGGTCGACCCCGGAGGCGCGGGCGATCGGGCCGCTCACGCCGTACTGCATGATCGTCTCCCGGTCCAGCACGCCCACCCCGACCGTGCGGGCCAGGAAGATCTCGTTCCCGGCGATCAGGTGCTCGATGTCGGGCAGCCGCCGCCGCACGTCCGCGACGGCGCGCCCGGCGCGGTCCGTCCAGCCCTCGGGCACGTCCTCCTTGAGGCCGCCGACCCGGTTGAACATGTAGTGCATCCGGCCGCCGGAGATCTCCTCCATCACGGCCTGGAGGGTCTCGCGCTCCCGGAAGGCGTAGAAGACCGGGGTGATCGCGCCGAGCTCCAGCGGATAGGAGCCGAGGAACATCAGGTGGCTGAGGACCCGGTTGAGCTCGGCCAGGAGCGTGCGCATCCAGACCGCCCGGACCGGCACCTCCATGCCGAGCATCCGCTCCACCGCGAGCACGACGCCCAGCTCGTTGGCGAACGCCGACAGCCAGTCGTGCCGGTTGGCCAGCACGATGATCTGCCGGTAGTCGCGCACCTCGAACAGCTTCTCCGCGCCGCGGTGCATGTAGCCCACGATCGGCTCGGCCGCGCTGATCCGCTCCCCGTCCAGGGTGAGCCGCAGCCGCAGCACCCCGTGGGTGGACGGATGCTGCGGCCCGATGTTGAGGACCATGTCCTCGGTCGCGAGCTCCTTGCCGCGCACTCCGTGCACGGCGTCCGCTCCGGCGCCGATCCCTACGCTGATCTCCCGGGGCGCGCCTCCGGCACGACGCTCAGTCATAGGGCCATGCTGTCACGTCAGCTCCGCGACAGCAGGTCCCGCAGAGCGGCGACCAGACGGTCGACGTGCTCCTCGGTGGTGCCGATCCCGATGGAGGCGCGGACCGCGGAGGCGGTGACGTCGTCGCAGCCGCCGTCCTTGGCGCCGAGGAGGTGGCGGACGAAGGGGTGGGCGCAGAACTTGCCGTCGCGTACGCCGATGCCGTACTCGCCGGACAGGGCCTCGGCGACCTCGCGGGCGGTGAAGCCGTCCACCACGAAGGAGACGATGCCGACGCGGGGGTGGTCGGGGCCCCACAGGGAAAGCTCGTGGACACCCTCGACGGAGGCCAGGCCGGCGCGGAGGCGGCCGATGAGGCGCTCCTCCTCGCGCAGCAGCGCGCTCCAGCCGGTGGCGCTCAGGGCGTCGCAGGCGGCGGCCAGGGCGATGGCGCCCAGGACGTTCGGGGTGCCGGCCTCGTGACGGGCCTCGGGGTCGTCGTGCCACTCGGCCCCGTCGTCGTCGACCGAGCGCACCGCGCCGCCGCCCCGCAGGTACGGCTCCGCCTCCGACAGCCAGTCGGTCCGGCCGATCAGGGCGCCGGTGCCGAAGGGGGCGTAGAGCTTGTGGCCGGAGAAGACCACGTAGTCCAGGTCCAGCGCGGTCAGGTTGAGCCGGCGGTGCGGGACGAGCTGGGCGGCGTCGACGAGGATGCGGGCGCCGTGGCGGTGGGCGATGTGGGCCAGGGCGGCGATCGGCCAGAGCTCGCCGGTGACGTTGGAGGCCGCGGTCACAACCAGCAGCTTGGGGCCGTGGATCCCGGCCAGCGCCTCGTCGGCGGCGCGGACCGCATCGCCCGGGAAGGCGGGGGGCGCGAGCCGTACGGCGTCGGCCCAGGGCAGCCTCGTCCGCGGCCCGCTCGGCGGCGTCCTCCGCCAGATGCTCGACGTCCTCGACGACCATGAGGGGCGGCGGCGCGGTGAGGTGCCAGCGCGCTCCCCGGCCCTTGCCGCGCAGCTCGGCTACCCCTTCGAAGCGCAGCACGTCCAGGCACCGCCACGCGCCGGACTTGCTGATGCCGCGCTCGTGGCCTTCGGCTTCCAGCGCCGCTTCGATCGCCCGCGTCGTCGTCCCCTCCGGGGCGGCGAGCATGGTGAGGATCATC
>NZ_JBSFPS010000095.1:0-32768 GCF_053588315.1 Streptosporangium sp. NPDC003464
GCCGGTCGCGCTGGAGTCGGCCAGGAGCCGCACGGTGCTGGGCGCCTCCCCGACGACCTCGGCTCACGGGGAGTGGCGGGGCCGCACGGCGCCGGTCACGGGACCACCGGGCGCCCCCGCCGGAGCGGGGGCCGCGTCGGGGTTACGGGAGGGCGGGGTAGGCGTTCCTCAGCAGCTCAGGGGTCAGGGGAGAGCGGGGTAGGCGTTCCTCAGCAGCTCACGGAACTGCGCCGAGAACCACTGGCCGGAGATCGGGGCGTCCGCCAGCGCACCGGTCAGGTTGTTGCCGTTGCGCTCGTTGCCGGTGTAGGTCGGGTCGCACATCCGGTCGAAGCCCTTGCCCTCGTCGTTGGGGATGAGCTTGCTGGAGCCGTCGGACTCGCCCGGCGGCTTGATCCAGACGTAGGCGTCCAGACCGGCGGCGGGGCTGGCCTGCGGGCGCTCGCCGAGGCCGGCGCCGCTCTGGTTGCACCAGTTGCCGGCGTGGATCCGGCGGTCCACCCGCGACTGGTCGACGAAGGTGTTGAGGTCGGTGGAGGTGCTGGGAGCGGCCGGGCGGGCGGTGCCGCCCCACCCGTTGCGGGAGGTGTCGATCAGCATGCCGAGGCCCGGCTTGAACCCCTTCTGGACCAGCAGGTTCCGGAACGCCTGGGCGTAGGACAGCTCGTCGACGTAGAAGTTCCAGTCGACCCACCGCGACTGGCGGATCGTCTGGCCGCCGACGGTGGTGTTGATGGTGAAGTGCGGCTCCCGCAGCGCCGAGTAGTTGGCGGTGTTGGTGATGAAGCCGTCGACGCTGTCGAAGCCGGCCGTGGTGCCGGAGACGGTGCTCGCGAACAGGTCGGCCGAGGGACCGAAGTTGGTGTCCCAGCCCAGCCAGCCGTGGTGGCCGGCGTCGATGTAGGTGTAGACGTTCTTGATCGCGTGCAGCTTGTTCAGGGCGTAGCGGACGCCGTCGACGTAGGCGCCGGTCGACTTGGCCTCCGCGCACTTGGGCACGTTGAGGTTGGTGATCAGGTTGGGCAGCGAGTCGATCTCGATGATCGTCGAGATCCGGAGCGCGGAGTACTTCGCCTCGCCCATGATCGCCGCGATCGGGTCGATGTACTCGGTCTTGTAGCGGTTCAGGCCGTTCTGGGCGATGAGCAGCTCACCGTTGGAGGCCAGCGCCGAGCAGTCGCGGTTGGGCAGGTTGTAGATGACGAACTGGATCGTCAGCGGCTTGCTGCCGTTGGCCGCGTCCTGCTTGAGGGCCTCGTCCAGGTGGGCGCGGAGGCCCTTGGCCGAGGCGCTGCCCTCGATGGCGGCGATGCGGTCCAGCCAGACGCCGGTCGAGATGCCGGCCACCGCGTCGCCGCCCGGCTCGGCGGCGGCCTTGGCCGACCAGTCGGGGTTGACGTAGCCGGTGGCCCCGGCGTACGGGTTCTCCACGTGCTCACCGGGCTGCGTGACGACATCGTCGTCGGACTCGGTCGCGGTGACGGAGACGCCGGTGTGCCCGGTGGCGGCGGCCGCGACGGTGGCGGTGCCGTCGGTCTGGTCGGCGTCCTGGGCGGCCGAGACGGTCACGTTCTGCGCCGTGTTCCAGTCGGCGGAGGTGAAGGTGAGCGTGGAGGGCGCGATGGTCAGGTCGGCGTCGCCGGTCTTGGTCAGGTTGACCGTGACGTTGCCGGCGGGCGCCTTGCTGAGCCGGAAGCCGATGGTCCTGGAGCCGCCCTCGGGGACGCTGACCGAGGTCGCGGAGGCGATGATCGACGCGGTGCCCCCGTCGGAGCCCACGGTGAAGGGGACCTCGGCGCTCTCCTTGGACAGGACCGGGGTGCCGTTGTCGTAGGCCTTCGCCTTGGCGGTGTGGCCGCCCGCCGCCACGCCCGTCGCGGAGTAGCTGTAGGGGGCGGAGGTGTCGGTGCCGACCAGGGCGCCGTCGACGTAGAACTCCACCTTGCTGACCGCGCCGTCGTCGCTCGCCGTCGCGGCGAGCGGTACGGCGGAGCCCGCCGGGATGGAGGCGCCGCTCGCCGGGCTGGTCAGGCTGACCGTCGGGGCCTGGTTCACCGGCGGCTGCCCGCCGCAGGTGACGCCGTTGACCGTGAAGGAGGTGGGCTTGGGGTTGCTCCCGCTCCACGACCCGTTGAAGCCGATGCTGGTCGACGCGCCGGTGGCGAGGTTGCCGTTCCAGTCCAGGTTCTTGGCGGTGACCTGGTTGCCGCTCTGGCTCCAGGTCGCCGACCAGCCCTGCTGGAGCTGCTGGGTGCCGGGGAAGGCGAAGCCGAGGGTCCAGCCGGTGAGCGCGTCACCGAGGTTCTTGATGCTGACGTTGGCGGTGAAACCGCCCTGCCATTCGTTGGTGCTGTAGGCGACGTCGCACGAGACTGCGGCGTGCGCCGTGCCGGCCTGCCCGGCGGCGAGACCGGTGGCGGCGACGAGCAGGGCCGCCGTGGTCACCGCCCGGTTGCGCCAGGCTCGGCGGCGCGGATGAGCTGTCATTCGTAATCATCTCCAGGACGAGAGTGGGAGCGCTCCCATAGTCCGGATGTTTCACGCGTGTGTACAGCGCGTTGCCCGCCGGGAGGCTTCCGCCGGGACCGCCCCCGCCCCTGACCTCACCGAACGCCGCTCCAGCCCGATGAAAGTTTCAAAACCGCCCCGCGGCCGCTCCCGTGCCGCGTGGTCACGGCCGCCCCCGCGTCCGGCGGCGCCGCCAGGACCTCCCGGCGGTCAGGCGCGGGGCAGGTCCGACAGGCGGTACCAGCCCGCGAGGCCGCCGTAGACGATCAGGTTGTCGTCGTAGGAGTGCCGCTCGGAGTCGTAGGTTCCGCCGCAGGTCACCAGCCTGATCGCCGGACGCGGCGGCGCCCGGTAGACCTTCCCCACCGGGAAGGCGCTCTTGCGGACCCGCTCGACGGCCGACACCCGGAAGACCACCGCGGTCCTGTCCTGGCGGGTCACCACCACCGCGTCCCCCTCGCGCACCTGGGACAGCCCGGCGAACACGGCGGGCCCGGTCTTGGTGTCGAGATGGCCGACGACGACCGCGGAGCCCGGTTCACCAGGCGTCGGCCCCAGCCGGTCCCAGCCGACGAGGTCGGCCCGCCACAGGGGCGGCGGCTCCAGAGTGCCGTCGGCTCCGGAGTCGATCGGGGCGACGGGGGCGTTCACCTTCGCCCGCGGCACCACGAGCGCCACCGGATCCGACTCGCCCGGAAGCCCCGGCAGCGTCTGGGGCCATCCGCCCCGCCCCGCTACGGCGTGCGCGGCGGCGCCCGGCCGCGGCACCGCGGGGGCGGTCACCGGCAGGGCGCGGACCAGCGCGGGGTCCGCCTCCTCACCCGTCCTGGGCAGGCAGCCCGTGAGCAGGAGGACGGCGACGGCCGCCGAGGCCGTCACCGTCCGGAGATCAGCCACGCCCCGCCGCCCGGCGTCTCCTCACCAGGATCAGTCCACCGGCCCCGGCGAGTACGGCGGCCGCCCCGGCTCCCCAGCCGAGTGCGGGGTCCGCTGTCGTCTCCCGGGCCGCCACCGCCCCGTGCGCCGTCCTCCCGGCGAGCGCGAGGCCGCCGCCCCCGGTGTCCGGGCCGAAGCCGTCGACCACGTAGAGCTCCCCGTAGACGGTGTCATCGGTGCCCTCGCAGTCCACCTCCACGGAGTAGGCGCCTCTGGGCGCGTCGTAGTCCACCTGCGCCCAGCCGACCGCCGGCGGGCCGCCGCCGGACCCGTCCCCGAACCCGCCGGGCCCGTCCTCCCCGAACCCCTCGTCCCCGAACCCCTCGCCCCCGAACCCCTCGTCCTCCCCGAACCCCTCGTCATCCTGGAAGCCCCGGTCGCCGAACCTCACCTCGTCCTGGAAGGCCGCCGAGTGGGCGAGGACGGGGCCGCCGCATCCCGGCACCGCGATCTCGATGTCCTGCCCCGGCCGCACCCGGTACGGCGAGAGCCTCACCTCCCGGTCGTCCCCTGTCGTCGCGGCCGGCCACGCCGCCCCCGCGGCCAGGAGGGCCACCGCCCCGGCCGCCCCGGCCCAGCGGGCAAGAACCCCCGTCGACTGCATCACGCTCCCCACCCCCAGCAGATCTCGATCTTGCTGACGTAGCGCTACCTACCCAGGTCGGAGAGCGTGTCCGGCAAAAGAAGATCAAAATCTGAACGGCCTTCCCGGCCGCGCCGGCGGGCCCTACGCCGCCGCGGCGGCCATGGCGGCCCCCACGATCCCGGCCTCGTTCTGCAGGGTGGCCGGCACGAGCGGGGTGCGCACCTCCACCTTGGGCAGGAACTTCTCCGACTTCTTGCTGACCCCGCCGCCGATGATGATCAGTGACGGGGAGAACAGCGCCTCGACGTGCCGCAGATACTCCTCGACCCGCCCGGCCCACTGGTTCCAGCTCAGGTCGTGCTCCTCGCGCGCGTGGTCGGAGGCCCGTTTCTCGGCGTCCTTGCCCCTGATCTCCAGATGCCCCAGCTCGGTGTTGGGCACCAGATGCCCGTCGACGAACAGGGCGCTGCCGATCCCGGTGCCGAAGGTCAGCATCAGCACCACCCCGCCCTTGCCCCGGCCCGCGCCGACCTCCATCTCGGCCGTGCCCGCCGCGTCGGCGTCGTTGAGCACCGTCACGGGCAGGCCCGTCGCCTTGGCGAACAGCGCCCGCGCGTCCTCGCCGATCCATGACTGGTCCACGTTGGCGGCCGACCTCGTGACCCCGTCGGTCACGACTCCCGGAAAGGTCACCCCGACCGGCCCTTTCCAGGAGAAGTGCTCGGCGATCTGCCCGACCACCGCGGCGACCGCCTTGGGAGTGGCGGGGACGGGGGTCGGGATCCGCAGGCGATCCTGCGTCAGCTCGCCTTTGGCGATGTCCACCGGCGCACCCTTGATCCCCGATCCGCCGATGTCGATTCCCAGCGCTTCCATGACATCCACCTCCTGTTCCGGGCTCCTTCCCCGGGACAGGGCGCTGATGCTCCCGCGGGGTGCGGCGGCCGTCAGCCGCCGAGGCGGACGAGCATCTTGCCGACGTTGGCGCCGCGCAGCACGCCCAGGAAGGCGGCGGGCGCCTGGTCGATGCCCTCGATCACGGTCTCTTCGGCCCGCAGCGTGCCGTCGGCGAGCCAGCCGGTGGCCCGTTCGATGTATTCGGGGAAGAGGGGGAAGTAGGAGTTGATCAGCAGGCCCCGCATGGTGAGCTCCTTGTAGGCCGCCTGGAAGAGGTTCACCGGCCCGGGGAGCGGCTCGGTGGCGTTGTAGCCGCTGACCGCGCCGACCAGGGCGATCCGGCCCCCGGGCCGCGCCGCGGCGATGGCGGCCTCCAGATGGTCGCCGCCGACGTTGTCGAGATAGACGTCGATGCCCTCGGGGGCGGCCTGGGCGAGCTGGGCGGCGAGCGGACCGGCCTGGTGGTCGATCGCGGCGTCGAAGCCGAAGTCCTCCACCAGTTTCCTGGCCTTGCGCGGCCCGCCGGCCGAGCCGATCACCTTGGCGGCGCCGAACGTGCGGGCGAGCTGCCCGGCGACGCTGCCGACCGCGCCGGCCGCGGCGGAGACGAAGACCACGTCGCCCTGCCGTACGGGGGCCACCCGGGTGAGGGCGGCGTAGGCGGTCAGGCCCGTCGTGCCCAGCACGCCCAGGTATGCCTGGGCGGGGACGGCCGCGGTGTCGACGACGGTCGCGGCGGAGGCGTCCAGGACGGCGTACTCGCGCCAGCCCAGGAAGTGCGAGACCGTCGCACCGACCGGAACGGCCTCTGACCGGGAGGCGATGACCTCTCCGACGGCGCTGCCCTCCAGCACGGCGCCGAGCTGGAACGGCGGGATGTAGGACTCTGCGTCGTCCATCCGGCCCCGCATGTACGGGTCGACGGACATCCAGGTGTTGCGGACCAGGATCTGGCCCTCGCCGGGCTGCGGCACCTCGGCCTGGACCAGCTCGAAGTCCTCCGGGCTCGGCTCACCGGCCGGACGGGAGGCGAGCCGGATCTCCCGGCCGATGATCGTCTTGTCGGACGTGACGGTGGTGATGGTGGAGGGCATGGCGATCGCCGCTTTCTGTCAGACGTGCGTCGGATGTGAGCCGGGTGTGAAAGGCCGTACTGATCCACCGGCGCTCCGTGAGAGCCGGTCCACGGGTGCCGTGGAGGGCGTACGCCCACCGGCCGGGCGCACTCCCGCGGAGCGCGGCCCGTCCTCGACCCCGTCAGGCTCAACTGTGCCGACGGGCGCGCACGATCCGCTGGGGGTCCGCTGGGGGCCGGCTGGGGGCGACGCACAGCCGGGCACGGACCGGCCGGTCCGGCGCCACCCAGCTGCGCCGATGCGGCGGCTACGCGGCTCGCTCGGCGGGGACCGCCTGCCGGCGACGGACCACGGTGGGCCGTTCTCCACGGCCAGGGTTCCTACGGCGTGGACCCCTTACGGCCAGGGTTCCTACGGCGTGGGCCCTACGGCGTGGCGCTGATCCCGGCCGGGCTCGGCTCCGTCGCCGGGCAGCGCGGCGATGCCGGGCAGGCCGCACTCTCCGTTGTGCGGATCTGGCCGTATCAGCGGACCTGACCGCATTGGGCGGATCTGGCCGCATCGAGCGGGGCCGGCCGCGTTGGACGGGGCCGGCCGCGGCACGTGAGATCGGCGGCCCTTGGGCGATCGCCTCGCCCCTGAGGACCTGGCCGGCGCGCAGGCGACCGCAGGACGCCACGGCCACGTGTTTACGACAGATATCCGTAACACCGGTATGCATGCCCGCAAGACGACGACCGGGGCCCGTGGGATCACCCACGGGTGGACGGCACGCGGCCCGGACGCACCGGAGCCCGGCTCAGCGCTTGACCGGCCCCGTGGAGGCCCTGACCACCAGCTCGGGCTCGAAGAGCAGTTCGTCGGCCGGAACCAGGGCCTTGTCGATCTGGGCGGCGAGGAGGTCGACGACCGCGCGGCCCATCGCGTCGATCGGCTGGCGCAGCGTGGTCAGCGGCGGGTCGGTGCAGTTCATCAGGGCGGAGTCGTCGTAGCCGATCACCGAGATGTCGCCGGGGACCGACAGCCCCGCCCGGCGCGCCGCCCGGATCGCGCCCAGCGCCATGACGTCGCTGGCGCAGATGACGCCGGTCACGCCCCGCCGGATCAGCCGGGTCGCCGCCGCGTGCCCGCCCTCAAGGGAGAACATGGTGTGCTCGACGGCCTCCGGGGGCAGACCGGCCGCCGCCAGCTTGCGCCGCGAGGGGACGTGGTCCGGCGGCCCGAGCACCATGCCGATCCGCTCGTGCCCGAGCGAGCGCAGGTGGCCGAGCGCCATCTCGGCGGCCGCCACGTCGTCACAGGAGACCTGGGGGAAGGCGAGATGCTCGACCGCGGCGTTGACCAGCACCGTCGGCAACCTGCGCTCCAGCAGCAGCTCGTAGTGGCTGTGGGAGGCGTCGGCCTGGGCGAACAGCCCGCCGGCGAACACCACGCCGGACACCTGCTGCTGCAGGAGCAGGTCGACGTACTCCGCCTCGGAGACCCCACCCAGCGTCCTGGTGCACAGCACCGAGGTGAAACCCTGCTGGGCCAGCGCTCCCCCGACCACCTCGGCGAAGGCCGGGAAGATCGGGTTCTGCAGCTCCGGCAGGACGAGCCCCACCAGCCTCGCCCGGTCGCCGCGCAACTGCGTCGGCCGCTCGTAACCGAGCACGTCGAGCGCCGTGAGCACGGCTTCCCGGGTCGCCTCCGACACTCCGGGTTTCCCGTTGAGCACGCGACTCACCGTCGCCTCGCTCATGCCGACCTTCTTGGCCACCTCTGCAAGCCGTCGCGTCATGGCGAAACCATACGACATTAAGCGCAAATATTTGCGGTTATTTGCGAAAATTATCGCATATTTCTCTGGGTCCCCCGGCCCCGCGCGGCCTGCCGCGGCGCCTGTCTAGAGCTCCGCGATCCGGCCGGCGTCGAGGTGGATGTGGCGGGTGGTGTGCACGGCCTCCAGCATCCGCCGGTCGTGGGTGACCAGCAGGAGGGTGCCGGGGTAGGAGGCGAGCGCGGACTCCAGTTGCTCGATGGCGGCCAGGTCCAGGTGGTTGGTCGGCTCGTCGAGGACGAGGAGGTTCACCCCCCGGGCCTGGAGCAGCGCGAGGGCGGCCCGGGTCCGCTCTCCGGGGGAGAGCGTGGCGGCCGGGCGCAGCACGTGCGCCGCGCGCAGCCCGAACTTGGCCAGCAGCGTGCGCACGTCGGCGGGGGGCATGTCCGGCGCGGCCGCGCCGAAGGCGTCCAGCAGCGACTCGCCGCCGAGGAACAGCCCGCGGGCCTGGTCCACCTCGCCGACGACCACGCCGGGGCCGAGGGAGGCGTTCCCCTCCTCCAGCGGGACGCGGTCCAGCAGCGCGGCCAGGAGCGTGGACTTGCCCGAGCCGTTGGCGCCGGTGACCGCCACCCGCTCGGCCCAGCCGATCTGCAGGTCGACCGGGCCGAGGGTGAAGGCGCCGCGCCGGACCACGGCGCCGCGCAGCGTCGCGACGACCGCCCCGGCCCGGGGGGCCACGGCGATCTCCATCCGGAGCTCCCACTCCTTGCGGGGCTCCTCGACCTCCTCCAGCCGCTCGATCATCCGCTCGGTCTGGCGGGCCTTGGCGGCCTGCTTCTCGGTCGTCTCCGTCCGGAAGCTCCGGCCGATCTTGTCATTGTCGGGCGCCTTGCGCCGCGCGTTCTTGACGCCCTTCTCCATCCAGGCGCGCTGCATCCCGGCCCGCTGCTTGAGCGCCGCGACGGTGCCGGCGTACTCCTCGTACTGGTCGCGGGCGTGCTGCCGGGCGACCTCCCGCTCGGCGAGGTAAGCCTCGTAGCCGCCGCCGTAGATCCCGATCCGCTGCTGGGCGAGGTCGAGCTCGACGACCCGGTCGACCGTCCTGGCCAGGAACTCGCGGTCATGGCTGACCAGCACCGTCCCGGCCCGCAGCCCGGCGACGAAGCGTTCGAGCCGCTCCAGGCCGTCCAGGTCGAGGTCGTTGGTGGGTTCGTCCAGCAGGAAGACGTCATAGCGGCTGAGCAGCAGGGAGGCCATCCCGGCGCGGGCGGCCTGGCCGCCGGAGAGCGCCGTCATCGGCCGGTCCAGGTCCACCGCCAAGCCGAGCTCGGCGACGACCTCCTCGGCGCGCTCCTCCAGATCGGCCCCGCCCAGGGCCAGCCATCTCTCCAGGCCGGCGGCGTAGTCGTCGTCGGCCCCGGGGCGCCCTTCCACCAGCGCCTCGGTCGCGGCGTCGAGCGCGCGCTGGGCGGCGGAGACCCCGGTCCGCCGGCCCAGGAAGGCCGCGAGCGTCTCGTCCGCCCGGCGCTCCCGCTCCTGGGGCAGGTAACCCACCGCCGCCGAGGGCGGGCTGAGCCGTACGGCGCCGTGCTCCGGGGGCAGCAGGCCGGCCAGGATCCGCATCAGCGTGGACTTGCCGGCCCCGTTCACCCCGACCAGGCCGATCACCTCGCCGGGGGCGACGACCAGATCCAGACCGGAGAACAGCGCGCGGTCGCCGTGTCCCGCGGCGAGGTCCTTGGCGACGATGGTGGCACTCATGAGGGAAACCGTATCCGCCGCCGTGACCGCTCCCGGGCCGCCGGGTCCGCGCGCCCGGGCCGCGGGCCGGCCCTCCGACACCGGCGCGACCTGCGGTTTTACCGGGAAACGTTATCTTACGGAAACTTTATCTGGACTTTTTCAAGACTTCAGCCAACATTTGCCGTGCCAACCCCGTCTTATAAGGGTGGAAGCGATCGTCCCGGCCGCTTCTCACAACGGGGAGAGGGAAACGTCTTGATGAAACGAATCGCCGTCGGCCTGCTGTCCGTGGTCGCGGGCGGCTCACTGCTGCTGTCGGCCGGTACGGCCTCCGCCGAGCGCACCGCCCTCAGCGTGCGCGTCGACAGTGTGAACCCCAACCCGGTCGTCGTGAAGAACGGCGCCGACACGAGGGTCACGATCGAGGTCCGCACCACCGAGGCGACCCGCGTCGAGCTCCGTCTCAAGCCGGTCTCCGACCAGTTCCGCACTCTGGACGTGCGCGAGCCCAAGATCATCCAGGAGGGTGACCTGTGGCGCTTCAGCACGAGCTTCGACGAGAACGACTTCGAGGGCCGCTGGCTCGCGATCGCCGACGCCTATGACAAGGACGGCAAGAAGGTCACCGACCAGGTCAACTTCTCCGTCAAGCACGAGCAGGACAAGGCCGACACCCGTCTGTCCGGCTTCTCCGCCGACCCGGGCGCGGTCCGCAAGGGCCGCTGGGTCTACTTCACCGGCCGCCTCCAGTCCGACGCCGACGGCCACTGGCGGGGCGTCGAGGACGAAGAGGTGACGATCTACTTCCGGCCCCGCGGCTCCAGTGCCTGGAAGTGGGTCACCACCGCCGACACCGGCTGGCGGGGCGGGTTCCGCGCCAAGGCCCGCGCCTCCAAGAGCGGTGACTACCGCGCCGTCTTCGACGGGACCGACGACCTCGGCGACAGCACCAGCCGGTCCGACCGGGTACGGGTCTGGTACCGGTAGTCCCTCACGGACCGCGCCCGCCGAGACGGGCGCTCCTCGATGACGCGGAAGCCCAGGGCGACCTGGGCTTCCGCCGTTCTTATCCGAAAAACCTATCCGATCCCCGCAGATGGGGCATTACGCTCAGGATAAGGATCTTCACGACTGTTCAGGCGAGGGGCGAACATGGCGGAAGAAGAGTGGACACGGCGGGGGATCGACGTCA
This sequence comes from Streptosporangium sp. NPDC003464, assembly GCF_053588315.1. Classification (NCBI taxonomy): domain Bacteria; kingdom Bacillati; phylum Actinomycetota; class Actinomycetes; order Streptosporangiales; family Streptosporangiaceae; genus Streptosporangium; species Streptosporangium sp. NPDC003464. The sequence continues at coordinate 10,701 of NZ_JBSFPS010000095.1, forward strand.
ACACTCCAAGCGTCGCCAGGCTGTACGACTACTACCTCGGCGGCAAGGACAACTTCGCGGCCGACCGCGCCGCCGCCGAGGAGATCCTCTCGATCGCCCCGGAGCTGCGCATGGCCGCCCGGGAGAACCGCGCCTTCCTCGGCCGGGCCGTCAGGTCCCTGGCGGAGGCGGGGATCGAGCAGTTCCTGGACATCGGCACCGGGCTGCCCACCCGGGGCAACGTCCACGAGGTGGCGCACCGGGTGACACCGGACGCGCGCGTCGCCTACGTCGACAACGACCCGATCGTCCTCGTGCACGCCAGAGCCCTCCTGCGCGGCACCCGGGACGAGGTCATGGTCACCTCGGGTGACCTGCGCCAGCCGGAGGAGATCCTCAAGTCCCCGGAGATCCAGGACCACCTCGACTTCTCCAAGCCCGTCGCCGTGCTGCTCGTGGCGATCATGCACTTCATCACCGAGTCCGACGACCCCCGGCGCATCGTGGCCACGCTACGCGACGCCATGCCGCCCGGCAGCTATCTGGTCCTCTCCCACGGCACCCGCGAGTCCCGGGCCGAGGCCGTGGACAGGGGCACCAAGGTCTACGAGCGCGCCAACTCGCCGCTCGTCCTCCGCTCCCGCCAGGAGATCCTCAACCTGTTCGACGGGTTCGAGCTGATGGATCCGGGGCTCGTCTGGCTGCCCGAATGGCGGCCGGACGGGCAGCCGCCCCACGACGACCCCTCGCAGGCGCTGATCATGTGCGGCGTGGGAAGGAAGCCCTGATGCCCGTCCGTCTAGGTCTGGCGCTGCCGCAGTACGGCCGCTTCGCCGACGGGGAGGCGCTCGTCACGGTCGCGCGGGAGGCCGAGGCCCGGGGCTTCGCGAGCCTGTGGGTGGGCGACCGGCTGCTGACGCCGCTGGACCCCGCGGACCGCTACCCCGGCGGCGACGGCACGATCCCGCCCGCGCACCGCACGTTCCTCGACCCGTTCGCGGTCCTGTCGACCGCGGCCGCCGTCACCTCACGGGTCCGCCTGGGCACCAGCGCGCTGAACGCCAACTGGTACCCCCCGGCGCTGCTGGCCCGCTCGCTGACCACCATCGACCGGCTCAGCGGCGGCCGCCTGGACGTGGGGCTGGGGCTCGGCTGGTCCAGTGACGAGTACGCCGCGGCCGGCGTGCCCTGGCGGGGCCGCGCCGCGCTGTTCGACGCCACGCTCGACGCCCTGGAGGCCGTCTGGCGCGACGACCCGGTGAGCGTCACCGGTCCGCGCTGGGACATCACGCCGAGCCACATCCTCCCCAAGCCCACGCAGCGGCCCCGTCCCCCCGTCTACCTCGCCGGCTTCTCACCCGCGGCGCTGGCCCGCGTCGGCCGCCGCGCCGACGGATGGCTCGCGGCCTCCGTGCCCCCGCCGGTGCTCATGGGCATGTGGGACACGGTCAGGGAGTCGGCCGAGCGGAGCGGGCGCGACCCGGACGGGGTGCGCGTCGTCGTGCGGGCCAACCCGATCGTCGTCGAGTCCCCCGCCGGGGCCGCGCCGCCGAGAAGCGGGACCCTGGAGCAGCTCGCCGAGCACCTGGGGGCCCTCGCCGGGACCGGTGTGCACGAGATCTTCCTCGACCTCCAGCACACCGCGACCGACCCTCTCCACCTGCTCGACCTCGCCGAGTCCCTCCGCGAGTCGTCCGGCCTGTGAGACGGGTCACGGGTTGACCCCCGGGTCCCTGGGCAGATGGCCCGGCGCACGGACCTGAGGGGGACTGCGACGATGACGACGGGTGACTTCTACGACTACTCCGAGCTGCTGGAGGAGGACGAGAAGGAGATCGTCCTGCGGGTGCGGGAGTTCATGGCGCGGGAGGTCGCGCCCATCGCGGACGAGGCGTGGACCAACGCCCGCTTCCCCCATCACCTCATCCCGGAGCTGGCGAAGCTGGACATCGCGGGCCTGCCGTACCGGGGGGCGCGGAGCCTGCTGACCGGGTTCGTGGTGCTGGAGATGAACCGGGTGGACCCCTCGATGGGGACGTTCTTCGGCGTGCACAACGGGCTGGCGATGGGGAGCGTCGACCGGCTGGGCTCGGCCGGGCAGCGGGAGCGGTGGCTGCCCGCGATGGCCTCGATGGAGAAGATCGGGGCGTTCGCCCTGACCGAGCCCGACGGCGGCTCCGACGTCGCGGCGGGGCTGCGCACCACGGCCCGGCGCGAGGGCGACGTGTGGGTGCTCAACGGGGCCAAACGGTGGATCGGCAACGCCACCTTCGCCGACCTGATCGTGGTCTGGGCCAAGGACGAGGCCGACGGCCAGGTCAAGGGGTTCGTGGTGGAGAAGGGGACGCCCGGGTTCTCCGCCACGACGATCGAGAACAAGATCGCGCTCCGGACGGTCCAGAACGCCGACATCACGCTGACGAACTGCCTGGTGCCCGAGGAGAACCGGCTGCAGAACGCCGGCGGCTTCCGCGACACCGCGACGATCCTGCGGCAGACCCGGGGCGGGGTCGCCTGGCAGGCGGTGGGCTGCATGATGGGCGCCTACGAGCTGGCGCTGGAGTATTCCAGGACGCGTGAGCAGTTCGGCCGGCCGATCGCGGGCTTCCAGCTCGTGCAGGACCTGCTGGTGCGGATGCTCGGCAACGTCACCTGCTCGCTGGGCATGGTGGTGCGGCTGGCCCAGCTCCAGGACGCGGGCGTCTACAAGGACGAGCACTCGGCCATGGCCAAGGCGTTCTGCACCGTGCGGATGCGCGAGGCGGTGGGCTGGGGCCGGGAGATCATGGGCGGCAACGGGATCGTGCTCGACTACGGCATGGGCCGGTTCGTGGCCGACTCCGAGGCCATCTACTCCTACGAGGGCACCCGTGAGATCAACAGTCTGATCGTGGGCCGTGCGATCACCGGCGTGGGCGCCTTCGTCTGACGCCCTCCCCTCCGGGGAGCACCCGGCCTGGATCCCGCGACGCCCTCCCCTCCGGAGGACACTCGACCTGGATCCCGCGACGCCCTCCCCTCCGGAGGGCGCCTGGCCCCGGCCCCGGCCGCGCGCCAGGCCGATCAGTGATCGCGGTGGGTGACGAGCCGGGCCAGCGCGCTCAGCTCGGCGACCGGTCCCGGCACCGACCCGGCCGACCGCAGCCGGCGCAGCGCCCGGGTCAGCAGCTCGTCGGCCTGCGACTGGCTCCAGGCACGTCCGCCGACGGCGTCGATGAGCTCGGCGGCGCGGACCAGGTCGGCATCGGACAGGGGGCGCTCTCCGTGATAGAGCAGGGCCAGCTCCCGTCCGGCCGGCGTCGCGGAGGCGAGCGCGGCCACGACCGGCAGGGACTTCTTACGGCTGCGCAGGTCGGAGTAGACCGGCTTGCCGGTCGCCGCCGGATCCCCCCAGATGCCCAGGAGGTCGTCGACGAGCTGGAACGCCAGCCCCAGGTCCCTGCCGAAGGCGTGCAGGTGCTCGATCTGTTCCAGGCTCCCCCCGCCGAGCAGCGCGCCGAGCGCGCAGGCACACCCCAGCAGGGCGCCCGTCTTGCCGGCCGCCATGCTCAGGCACTCGGCGAGCTCGACGTTCTGGCGCCGTTCGAAGGCGACGTCGGCGTGCTGGCCCTCCAGCAGCTCCTGGACCGCGGCGCCGAAGATCCGCGTCGCCTGCGGGGCCGCCGGGTGCCCGCCCGCGGCGAGCACGTCGAAGGCCAGTGTCAGCAGGGCGTCACCGGCCAGGATCGCCGGGCTGACGCCGAAGACGGTCCAGGCCGTGGGACGGTGGCGGCGGGTCCGGTCACCGTCCATCACGTCGTCGTGCAGGAGGGAGAAGTTGTGCGCCAGCTCGACGGCGGCCGCGGCGGGCAGCGCCGCGGCGGCGCCTCCCCCCACGGCCTCGGCCGCCAGCAGCACCAGCGCGGGACGGATGGCCTTGCCGCCGTCCGCCACGGTCTGCCCGCCATGCTCGTCCCACCACCCGAAGTGGTAGCCGGCGATGCGCCGCATCGATGGGGGCAGCGTGTCGACCGCCGGCCGCAGGGCGGACTCGACCAGCTCGCGGCTCCAGGCCAGCACCTCGCGCGCCGATCGCCCCCCGGCCGTAACCTCAACCGCGGTCATGTTCCCCGTCTCCTCGCTCTGTGGCCGGGCCCGGCGCCGGTGAGGGCGCCGGGCGCGAGGGGGACAGGACGGCGCCCCGGCCCCCACCGAAAGATCATGTGCGGCGGCCGGGCCCGGACCGGGGGTCCGGAGAGCCGCGGGTGCCCGTCCTCAGTGGCCGAGCTCGACGTCTTCGAGAATGCCGAGGGCGTCGGGGACCAGGACGGCGGCGGAGTAGTAGGCGCTGACCAGGTAGGAGATGATCGCCTTCTCGCTGATGCCCATGAACCGGACCGACAGGCTCGGCTGGTATTCGTCCGGGATGCCGGTCTGGTGCAGGCCGACGACGCCCTGGTTGTCCTCCCCGGTCCGCATGGCGAGGATCGACGTGGTGCGGGTGCCGGAGATGGGGATCTTGTTGCAGGAGAAGATCGGGATACCGCGCCAGGCGGGCACGGTGCCGCCGCCGACGTCGATGCCGAGCGGGTAGAGCCCGCGGCGGTTGCACTCCCGGCCGAAGGCGGCGATGGCGTAGGGGTGGGCGAGGATGAACTGCGTGTTCCTCCGGCGGCTGATCAGCTCGTCGAGGTCGTCGGGGGTGGGCGGCCCGGTCCGCGTGTGGATCCGCTGCTTGAGGTCGGCGTTGTGCAGCAGCCCGAACTCACGGTTGTTGATCAGCTCGTGCTCCTGCCGCTCCCGCAGCGCCTCGATCGTCAGCCGGAGCTGCTGCTCGATCTGGTCCATCGGGTCGTTGTAGAGGTCGGCCACCCGGCTGTGGACCCGCAGCACGGTCTGCGCGACGCTCAGCTCGTACTCCCGGGGCGCGAGCTCGTAGTCGACGAACGTGCCCGGCAGGTCGGGCTCCCCCACATGGCCCGCCACCGTCTCGATGGCGGCCTCGCCGTACTTGTTCTGTGGCCCCTTGGGAGCGGCCTGGACCTGGCGCAGGTGGGCCTGGAGCGTTTCGGACTGGTCGACCAGCTCACGGAACGCCTGCCGGGGCAGGACCATCGCGGTCCCCGCGGTGATCGCCTGGACGGTGAACTCCCACTCCCCCTGCGAGTCTCCCTGCGAGGCCGCCAGCGTCTCGTCGCCGAAGTGGTCGCCTCCGGCCAGCACCCCCAGGACGACCTGGTCGCCGTAGGGGCCGGTGCCGACCTTGTTGAGCTTGCCGTGGGCGATGAGCACCACCTCGTCGGCCGGCCGGCCCGCCTGCACCAGCACCTCCCCGGCCGCGAACTCCCGCTGCGTGAACCGCTCCCCCAGCGCCTCCAGGACATCGGAGTCGTCGAAGTGACGCAGCGTCGGCAGCTCGCACAGCTCGGCCGGGACGACCCTCACCTGCGATCCGGTGGTGGTGAAGCTGACCCGGCCGTCGCCGACGGTGTAGCTCAGCCGCCGGTTCACCCGGTAGGTGCCGCCCGACACCTGCACCCACGGCAGCACCCGGAGCAGCCACCGCGAGGAGATCTCCTGCATCTGCGGCACTGTCTTGGTCGTCGTCGCGAGATTGCGCGCCGCGGCCGTCCCCAGACTCAACTGCGCCCTGCCGGCATCGATCTCCGTCACAACCCACCACCTGTCTGCACTCGTGTCGAAAGGGAGGAACTGAAGGTTTGAATCGGAAAATGGGAATTCGCCGGATCAACCGTCGCCGGATCCGCAGGTTTTCCCACTCCTGGAACGGAATCCGGACACGGACCGTCATCGCGAACAGGACCAATTTTGGAGTTCAATTAAATGGCCTGTCAAGCATTAAAAATAATTCAGTAAAAAGCGAATATCGCTATTACCATGAAATGACAGAATAGGAGTTAATAACTGAGTTTTGTCGGCTGCTGCGGAGGCCATGCCCGTCTGCGGCCTTCCCGGCGATCCGTCTTCTTCTCCGGCCCGGACCGGCCCCGCCCGGCCGGACGCGGAAACGCGGAGACCTCCGTACGCGGTGTGGAGCCCAGGCTCCTTCGGCGCGTACGGAGGTCTCCGCTGTCGATCAGGCTCTGCCGTCGACGACACCCGCGGTCGACACGGCTAGCGGAGCCCGCGTCTGCTGTACATGCTGGCCGCCAGGAAGACGCCCACGGCGGCCAGGACGACCTGGATGGCCAGCTCGATCCAGTCGATTCCCCGCGTGACGCCCACCCCCAGCGCGCCGGCGATCGCGGTGCCGATGAGGGCCGCGATGATGCCGATCACGACGGTGAGCCAGATCGGGATGCTCTGCCGTCCCGGCACGACCAGACGGCCCAGGGCGCCGATGATCGCTCCGATGACGATGGCGGTGATGATGCCGGTGACTGTCATGATCCACGCTCCCAGTGCTCGGCTGCCGGACATGTGCCCGCGGAGAGGGGAGTGACACTTAGAAGAACGATCGCGACGGCCGGGGTGTTCCCCCGGGCCCCGCGCGGGCGGGCCGTGGTGTCGCACGGCCGGTCAGCACGATGGAGAACTCCGCGGGCTCCCGCGCGGGCGGGCCGTGGCCGCCGGTCGCCGCGGCCGCGCCCGGCTCCGGCGATTCGCTGCCCCCAGCGTGGGTAGACAGAGGTTTCCGCAGCTTGGAGACCGGAAAGGCGGCGGTGACCGAGTCCGGTCCCGGTGGTCGCGGGCCGGGCGGGCCTGTCCGGCCCGCGACCGCCGGGGCCGTGCCCCTGCCCGGATCGGCGGGGGCCGTTCTGAGGAGGGCATGTGACCATTGACGGACGGACGGCCGAACGCTCGGCTCCCGACATCGACGACACGACCGCCGAAGCGCTGGGCAGGCTCTCCGAGGCACTGGAGACGACGGAGCGGGCCCGCGGCCACCTCTACTCCTTCCACCAGCTCACCGGCCATGCCGACCTGCAGCTCGACCGGGCCGTGGAGCTGCTGCGCGCCGCGGGCCACAGCGACCTGGCCGACGTCGTGGCCGACGAGCTGATCGGCCGCAACGTGCTGCCCGACCGGTGGACCTTCCAGATCATGGAGGAGTACGACGACGGCTACTACCGCTTCTTCGCCGGGCTGGAGAAGCGGATCAGGGACGAGCTGGCCGGCGGCCGCCGCCATATCTACGAGGCGCGGATGAAGGCGGAACGCCAGAGCTGAGACCGGCCGCCGGTACGGTCCGGGCGGGGGGACCGGCACCCGGCGGCGCGCCGTACAGTGGCGGCATGGGGATGGTCGAAACGGTGGGGCTGGTGCTGCACCCGCAACGTGACTCCAAGGTGGCCATCGACACGATCGTGGAGTGGGCCCGCCTGCACGGCGTGACCGTGTACGGCCTGCCCGACGAGGTCGGGCGCATCGACTGCAGCGCGGTGCCGGTCGACGTCGAGACCCTGGTGGACCGTGCCGACCTGCTCGTCAGTCTGGGGGGCGACGGCACCATGCTGCGCACCATGCGGCTCATCGCCGGGCGGCCCACCCCCATCCTCGGCGTGAACCTCGGCAAGCTGGGCTTCCTCGCCGAGATCGACGTCGACGAACTGTCCTCCGCGCTGTCGGCCATCGACAACCACCACTACACCGTCGAGCCCCGTATGGCGGTGCGGGTCACCCTGCCCTCGGGCGAGACGGTGACCGCCTTCAACGACATCGCCCTGGTGCGCACCCCCGGCGACGGACTGTCGGCGGTGGCGATCACGGTGGAGAGGCACCCCTTCGTCCGCTACGCGGCCGACGCCGTCATCGTCGCGACCCCCACGGGGTCGACCGCCTACAGCTTCTCCGCGGGCGGCCCGATCGTCTCCCCGACGGTCGAGGGGTTCCTGGTCGTGCCCGCGGCGGCCCATTCGGCGTTCAACCGGGCCCTGGTGCTCTCCGCCGACGAGCGGGTCGACCTGGAGGTCCTCCCGACCAGCGGCCGGCTGGCGATGGAGGTGGACGGGGCGATCGGCGCCCACCTGTCGCCCGGCGACCAGGTCACCGTCACCGCGATCCGCGCCTTCGCCTGGGTCGTGCGGCTGGGCACCACGAGCTTCTACGAGCGCGCCCGGCGCAAGCTCCGCGTGAACGGCAGCGCCGAGGTCGACTAGCGGCCAACCGTCCCGTCCAGGCCGGCCGTCCCGCCCGGACCGGCCACACCGCCGCAGGCCCGTCGCGCCACCCGGACCGGCCACACCGCCGCCGGACGGGGCCGGGGAGCGGCATCGGTGAAATACCGGGAACGCCGGGAGGGCTTCGCTATGCTGATCTCTCCCGTCACGGCGGGTTACACATCCGGTCTCAGCGTGGAGGCTCGTCTGTGCCCGAATGGCCGTCCACCCTCGACGTGACGGAGCTGATGGCGGGTGGCTGGCGCCCCACCCCGTTCCGGCAGTTCATCCTCAAGATCCACAGCCGGTGCGACCTCGCGTGCGACTACTGCTACATGTACGAGATGGCGGACCAGAGCTGGCGCTCGCGTCCCCGCCAGATGTCCCCGGAGATCGTGGCCGCGGTCGCCGCCCGGGTCGCCGAGCACGTCCACGCGCACGCGCTGCCCTCGGTCGAGGTGATCCTGCACGGCGGCGAGCCGCTGCTCGCCGGCCGGGAGCCGATCCGGGAGGCGGTCTCCTCGATCCGTTCCGCGGTCGGCCCCGGCAGCCGCGTCGACGTCAGCCTCCAGACCAACGCGACTCTGCTCGACACCGCCTACCTCCGGCTCTTCGACGAGCTGGACGTTCGGGTCGGGGTCAGCCTCGACGGCGACGCGCAGATGCACGACAGGAGCAGGCGGCGCCCCAACGGCGAGGGCAGCCACGCGGCGGTCGCCGCCGCCCTGGGCCGCCTCTCCTCCGCCCCCTTCCGACACCTGTTCGCCGGGCTGCTGTGCGCCGTCGACCTGCGCAACGACCCGATCGCGACCTATGAGGCGCTTGTCGCTTTCGATCCGCCGGCCGTGGACTTCCTCCTCCCCCACGGCAACTGGTCCGCTCCCCCGCCCGGCCGCGTGCCGGGCTCGGACGCCACTCCGTACGCCGACTGGCTGATCGCCGTCTTCGACCGGTGGTACGGATCTCCCCGCCCGCAGACCCGGGTCCGGCTCTTCGGCGAGATCATGCACCTGCTGCTGGGCGGAGCCTCCGCCAACGAGCAGGTGGGGCTCTCCCCGGTGGGGACGGTGGTCGTCGAGACCGACGGCGGGATCGAGCAGTCCGACATCCTCAAATCCGCCTACGACGGCGCGGCCTCCACCGGGCTGCACGTCACCCGTGACCCCTTCGACGCGGCGCTGACGCTCCCCTCCGTCGCCGCGCGCCAGATCGGCGAGCTGGCCCTGGCGCCGCAGTGCGCGGCCTGTCCGGTGGCCCGCGTGTGCGGCGGCGGCCTCTACGCCCACCGCTACCGCGCCGGCAGCGGCTTCGCCAACCCCTCGGTCTACAGTCCCGACCTCCTGCGCCTCATCACCCACATCAGGCGAGCCGTCGCAACTGATGTGTCCACGCTGAAAGGATCCCGATGAACCTCCGCGAGCACCGGATTCCGGCGGACACCTTCTCCGAGCTGTCGGCGGGCGCGGGGGGCGCGGCCGCGGCGCGCCTGCTCGCGGCCACCCAGTACAGCAAGCACGTGCTGCTCGTGCGCGGGGTCGTGGACACGGCGCGGGCGGCCGGGCATCCCCAGGCGGACGCCGCGCGCCGCGGCTACGACATCCTCACGGCCCTCCAGGCCGGGCATCCGGAGGCCGTGGACGCGGTGCTGCGCTACCCGTCGGTCGGGGCGTGGGCCCGGCACACCGTCAGAAGGCTGTCGGAGTCCGGCGGCCCGGCCGTGCCCGGACAGCTCGGGGCGCTGGCCGCCGCCGCCGCGCTGCGGGCCGGTACGGCCTGCACGGTCGAGGTGCCCGTGACGGACGCGGTCCTCACTCTCCCCTCGGTGGGGCAGGTCCTCCTGCCCGGCGGCGCCGCCGCCGCGACGGTCCGGTGCGCCGGGGGCGGGGCGGAGGTCACGGCGGAGGGCTTCCGGATCGAGATCTCCCCGTCCGGCGCCGAGACGCCCGGGTGGCTGCCCCTGCGGGCGCTGGAGTCGGAGTCCGGCGGCAGGCGCCTGCGGGTGCTGATCGACGACCTCGACCCCTACCGCATGCCGGGCTCGGCCGACCTGAGCGGCCGGCTCGGCCCGACGCAGGTGTCGTACTGGCAGTCCGCCCTGGACTCGGCCTGGGAGCTGCTCGTCCGGCACCATACGACGGTAGCCGACGAGACCGCCACGGTGGCCTCCGTGTTCGCGCCGATGGCCCCCGAGAGCGGGGGGCAGTCGAGCGCGTCCTCCCGCGAGACCTTCGGCTGCGTGGCGCTGTCGGAGCCGCTGGACGGATGCTCGCTCGCGGTGACGCTCGCCCACGAGATCCAGCACGCCAAGCTGTCGGCCCTGCTCGACGTCGTCACGATGCTGCTGCCCGACGACGGCTCCCGGCACTACGCGCCCTGGCGCGACGACCCCCGGCCGCTGGGCGGGCTGCTCCAGGGGGCCTACGCCTACCTCGGCGTCACCGAGTTCTGGCGGCGCCAGCGCGCGCACGAGAGCGGCAAGGCCGCCGTCCTGGCGAGCGCCGAGTTCGCGCAGTGGCGCGAGGCGGCGCGCATGGTCTGCGGGACGCTGGAGGGCAGCGGGCGGCTGACCGCGGCGGGAGAGATCTTCCTGGCCGGCATGGTCGCCCGGCTGGACGGGTGCGCGGCCGAGCCCGTCCCGGCCGAGGCCCTGGCGCTGGCCCGCGAGGCGGGCCGGCGCCATCACGACCGGTGGGTCGAGCGCAACGGCTAGATCGCCGGCGGGTCGAAGTCGAAGTCGAGGCGGTCGTTGCGGGCCGCCACGATGACGTCGGGGTGGTTCTGCCCCAGCACCCGGTGGTAGCGCTCGAAGGTGTCGGCCCACAGGACGTCCGCCTCGTCGTCCCTCCGCTCCGCCCGCAGGTCCTGGACCAGGTTGGTGGCGCAGGCCAGGGTCAGCGGGTGGTCGACGCCGAGGACCTCGCGCAGCCGGACGAGGGTGTCCTGGCTCATGACGAGCGCGGCGGCGCTCTCGCCGAGGACCGCGAGGTCGCTGGCGAGATTGATGGCGCAGGTCAGCGAGTAGTGGTGGTCCACGCCGAGCGTCCGGTTGAGCCCTTCCAGCGATATCTCGTCGAGCTGCCGGGCCTGCTCGGCGTCTCCGTGGACCCGTAGCAGCAGCGCGAGGTTGGTGGCGCACCCGTAGTTGAAGGGGTGGTCCTCGCCGTACATCGCCGGGTAGCGGGTGGAGGTGTCACGGAGGAGGTCGAGGGCCTCGCCGGTGCGCCCGCCGGCCCGCAGCGCGTTGGCCAGGCACAGGGCCGCCGCGAGGGTGTCGGGGTGGTCCCGGCCGAAGATGCGCTCCTGCCGCTCGAAGGTGCTCTCCGCCAGCTCCAGCGCCTCGTCGATCGCTCCGGCCCGGCGCTTGGCGATGGACAGGTCCTTGGCGGTGCGCAGCGTCCAGGGATGGTCGGCGCCGAGCTCCTGCAGGCCGTACTCCAGGGCGTCCTCGCCCAGGTCGCAGGCCTCGAAGTATTCGCCGCTCAGCCGCACCACCCGGGCGAGGCCGTTGCGGAAGGCGAGGATGTTCTGCTTGCTGGAGCCGGAGCCGGCCCTGCTCTGCACCATGTAGGTCCGCTCGAGCAGCTGGCGGGTCGCGGTGTAGTCGCCGAGCAGGAGATAGTCGATGCTCAGGTTGTTCATCGCGCGCAGCGTCCGCCGGTGGTCGGGCCCGAACACCGCCTCGTGCTGGCGCAGGGACTCCTTGTCGTGCTCCAGGGCGGCGGAGAACTCGCCGCGCGCCCGGATGTCGGCGCCGTAGCTGTTGGTGAGCAGCAGCGTCTCGGCGTGCTCCGGGCCCAGCACCTCCAGCATGCGGGCGAGCGTCACCCGGTTGAGGTCGTAGGCGGCCTGGTACTCGCCGAGCTCGCGCACGACGATGCCGAGGTGCCGCTGGGCCGAGAGCACGTATTCGTCGTCGTCGCTGGAGTCTTCCCGCCACTGGGCGAGGAGGCCCTCGACGAGCACCCGCGCCGACCTGAAGTCTCCGGAGGAGTAGAGGTAGCGCACCACGTCGAGGACGAAGCGGCGGACCTGCGGCTCCCGGCTCTGGGCGACGCGGGCGGGCGTCACGTGACCGAGCAGCTCGGAGTAGCGGGGCCAGGCGGTGTTGTCGTCGGGCTCCTCGGGCGCGGCGGCGGCCAGCAGCAGGTGCACCTCGTGCCGGAAGCTCGTGCTGTCGCGCTCGCTGAGCTCGTCGCGCAGGAGGGCCTGGACCAGCCGGTGGACCTGGATGGTGCGGCTGACGGAGTCGAGACGGACCAGCGCGTAGCGGCCGAGCTCACGGATGGCCCGGCTGACGAGGATGGGGTTCCCCAGCAGCGCGCCGAGCCGGGACTCGGCCTCGGCCTGCTCCGACAGCGGCGCGAACACGTCGCGGGGTATGGGCTCGGGGCCGAAGAAGGCGCAGCAGCGCAGGAGCTCGACCGCCTCGGGCATCTTGGAGATGAGCTGCGACACCGACAGCGACCAGGCGGCGGTCATCGACACCGGATAGTCGGACGGCTTGCTCTCGGCCAGCAGCAGCGCCGTCTGCTCGTGGAGCAGCCGCAGGTATTCGTCGACGGACATGCCGGTCTCGGCCTGGAGCGCGCCCGCCTGCTCCAGCGCCAGCGGCAGGTCTCCGAGCTCCTCGGCCAGCCGGTCCGCCTCCTGGCGGCTCATCGCCTTGGACACCCGCTTGCTCAGGAACTCGATGCTCTCCTCGCGGCCGAACACGTCGATGGCGACGGTGTCGACGACGCCCTGCCACCGGTGGTTGCGGGAGGTGATCAGGACGTGTCCCGGGCCCCGGGGCACGATCTCGTTGAGGTCCTCGGGCTGGTCGGCGTTGTCGAATATCAGCAGCCACTTGTCGTACGGCTCGCCGCGGCGCAGCGCGTCGAGCACCGCCGTGGCCGCGTCTTCGATGCCGGTGGTCGCCGCCGAGGGCAGGCCGAGATAGGGGGCGAGCCCGGCGAGGGAGGAGCGGACCAGCACGGGCTGGTCGGCGGGGACCCACCAGACGAGGTCGTAGGCGGATCTGTAGCGGTAGGCGTACTCGATGGCGACCTGGGTCTTGCCGACGCCGCCCAGTCCGTGGAGGGCGTGCGGGACCACCGCGGTGACCTCGGCGGTGACTCCCTTGCGCAGCTGTTCGAGCAGATCGTCTCTGCCGGTGAAGTTCTTGTTCCGCTGCGGGACCTTGCCCCATACGTCCGGTGACCGTCCCGGCGCCCGTGACGCCCCGGAAGAGTGCGCGACAGACACGCGATCGCCTCCACTGACTGATTCTGCGCTCATGCTAGCGCTGGGTTAACTGAATGTTTATAAGCCAGTTGGACAGAACTTTCTATTCGGCTCGCTTAACTTGGAACACTTTCGTGACAACGAAATACAAAAAGGAGCTCCAGTCCCTGCAGTCGCAGGTAGCAAAACTCCCTTATAGCTACAAACATCCCCGTCTAGCCTACGGTCGAAGTTGACTTCATAACATGGAAGGATGTAGGCGTCAAGATGTTTGAGGAGCCAGGGAGCCCAGGTGGGTGAGCAAGCTACAGATTTCGGCACAGACCTCATCGATGTGACCGACATAAGGCTGAGTGACCTCGACCAAGTCGGTGAGTCCAGTCTCGCGCTCGCACTGCGCCGGTTGCTTAGCGAGGAGGACACCGGCCCGGTCGCCGGATTCACATCGTCAATCTAGCGGGACTTGACGACACCGCCCTGGATGTGCGACACAAGGTGTCACAAAGGGACCTTCCACCAATAACCAGGGCGGTGTCGTGGACGACGCGGACTGGCGGCGACTGATCGACCAACTCCGCAGTGGAGACTGCACGCCCTTTCTCGGCGCGGGGGCCTGTTACGGCACCCTCCCGACCGGCTCCGAACTCAGCAGAAAATGGGCAAAAAGCTATAAATACCCTTTTCCTGATGACCACGACCTCGCCCGCGTGATGCAGTACGCGGCGGTGCTGGAAGGCGACCCGGTCTACCTCAAAGAGCAGATCTGCGAATACCTCCAGTCGCACGGGCTGCCCGACTTCGGCCACGCCGGCGAGCCCCACGCGCTCCTGGCCAAGTTCAACCTGCGCGTCTTCCTCACCACCAACTACGACAACTTCCTGGTGGAGGCGCTGGCGGGCGAGGGCAAGACGGCTCACACGGCGATGTGCTCCTGGGCCGACCGCAACCCCCAGGAGACCCCGGAGCTGCCGGAGCCCTCGGTCGACGAGCCGCTGGTCTACCACCTGCACGGGAGCTGGGCCGAATCCTCGTCCCTGGTCCTCATCGAGGACGACTATCTCGAGTATCTGGCCAACGTGGCGGCGGCGCAGGCGTCGGGCAACCGGACGCTGATCCCCATCCCTGTGCTGCGCGCGATGACCACCCGCCCCCTGCTGTTCGTGGGCTACAGCCTGCAGGACTGGACCTTCCGTGTGCTCTTCCACGGCCTGCTCCGCGCCATCCCGGCCGTCCGCCTGCGGCGCCACGTGAGCGTGCAGCTGCTGCCGCCGCTGAACACGCCGATAGCCGAGGCCGAGGAGCGGGCGAAACAGTATCTCGTCCGATACCTCGACGCGGGATGGCGCATCTCGATCTTCTGGGGCACCGCGGCCGAGTTCTGCCAGGAGCTGCGGCGACGGCTGGGACCGGACGCATGACCTCCACCGGCCACGTGCAGAACGAGACGGGCCAGCCGTACGTGGGGCTGCGCGCCTTCCGGCGGCGGGACGAGGGCCTGTTCTTCGGCCGCGAGCGCGAATCACGCGAGATCGCCACCCTCTGGCAGGCCGACAGGCTGACCGTCCTCTACGGCGCCTCCGGCGTCGGCAAGACCTCCCTCCTGCACGCGGGGGTGCTGCCGCTCCTCGACCCCGACCGCGTCGACGTCCTGCCGGTGGGCCGGGTCGCCCCGGACCCCGCCCTCCTTGTCACCACCACGCCGGTGCGCAGCGTCTACACCCTGAGCCTGCTGTCGTCGTGGTCGGCCGCGCCGCCCGCCGAGCTCGCCGGGCTGACCGTCCGCGACTTCCTCGACCGGCACCCGGCGCGCGTCGACCGCTACGACGACCCCATCCCGACGCTGATCGCCATCGACCAGGCCGAGGAGATGTTCACCGGAGCCCCCTACGGGGAGGCCGACCTGGAGGAGTTCGTCGCCCAGCTCGCCGACGCCCTCCAGGCCCACGCCGGACTGCGCCTGCTGCTGTCGATGCGCCAGGAGTATCTCGCCTCCATCGTCCCCTTCGAACGTGTGCTGGGCCAGGGCTCCCGCTCCTGGTTCCACCTGCTGCCCTTCCGGCGGGAGGCCGCGCTGGAGGCCACCCGCCGGCCGCTGGAGGGCACCGAGCGCAGGTTCGGCGAGAACGCCGCGGAGATGCTGGTCGACGACCTGCAGACCGTGACGATATACAGCGACCAGGGCGAGAAGACCGTGCTGAGGGTCAGCGGCGTCGAACCGGTGCAGCTCCAGGTGGTCTGCGCCGCGCTGTGGGAGTCGCTGCCGCCCGACGTCCACGAGATCACCGTCGACCACGTACGGCTGCACGCCACCGTCGACCGCTTCCTGGCCGGTTTCTGCCGGCGGATGCTGAGGGAGGTCGCCGAGGAGCTCAACGTGCCCGAGGGCAGCATCCGGGCCTGGCTCAGGCGCACCTTCATCACCGAGCACGGCACCCGGGGCACCGCCTACGAAGGGCTCGACCAGACCGCCGGCATGCCCAACGCCGTGGTCAGGGCCCTGGAAGACCGCCACATGCTCAAGGCCGAATACCGGGCGGGCGCCCGCTGGTACGAGCTGCAGCACGACCGTCTCATCGCCGCCATCCGGCACACCGACCCCGAGACGTTCCTCCAGGCGGCGCGGACCGCCCTCTCCAGGGCCCAGTGGGCCCACGCGCGGGAGCTGACCGAAGACGCGGTGCGCGCGGCGGAGTTCGACGACCTGGGCGTGCGCGCCGAAGCCGAGGCGATCTTCGGCGACGTCGCGGTCGGGACCGGGGACCCGGAGACCGCGTGGAGGCGCTACGACGCGGCGGCGGAGATGTTCGCCGTGCTCCAGCGGGCCGACGGCGTGGGCCGGGTCCTGGCCGCCAAGGGGCGCCTGTCGCTGAGCCTGGGCGACTATCCCACCGCGGTCAGCGCGCTGACCGCGGCCGCCGCCAGGATACCGGGCGACATGTCCGCGCAGACCGCCCTCGCCCAGGCGCTGTGGCACGTCGGGCAGCCGCGCTCGGCCCTGATCGTCCTGAACGGCGCGCTGGCCGTGGCGGGCGACGCCCTGCTGGACGCCCTCGCCCTGCGCGGGGCGATCCTCGCCGACCTGGACCAACCCGAGGCCGCGCTCCGCGACCTCGACCTGGTCCGCCAGCACCAGCGGCCCGCGACCCTGGCGGCCCGCGCGCTGGCGCTGGCGCTGGCCGGCCGTTTCGACGCCGCGGAGCAGGAGGCGGCCGACGCGATCGCCAACGCCGGGAGCAACGGCCCCGTGCTGCTGCGCGCCGCCCGCATCCGCGTCATCCTCGGCAACGCCGTGGCGGGCGCGGACCTGGCCGCCCAGGCGATCAGGGCGACCGATCCCGCCCTTCCCGAGCATCTGCGGGAGCAGGCCCGGCGTCTGCTCCCGCAGGAGTGACCTCCGGCTGCGCCGCCTCCCGCCAGATGTAGTCGAACTGCCGGACCCAATAGGAATACCAGCGCTCGTTCTGCGCGCGGCTGAGCTCCAGATGCATCCGCGACGAAGTCGACGGATTGTGAAAACCGTGGATCTCGACGATCGCCCGGCCCTTCGAGCTGTCCGGGTCGATGAGCACGATACTGAATCCGGGGCTGTAGGGCAGGAGCCGGTAGCGGAACTGTCCTTCGGTCTCCCAGCCGCTCATCAGATCCAGCCGTTCGACCGCGCTCTCGAGCGCCGCGGGCAGTTTTTGGATCGGGAATTCGACGGAGTCGTCCAGCTGCCTGGAGGCCATCCGCACCGCGGCCTTCTCCGCCGGGTCGAGAATCACGACGCGGACCGACCCGCCCGTACGGGCGAGCACGGACTTACGCAGGACCTCGCACGTGTGCGCGGAGAGCAGATTCACCGCCGACGGCGCGAACACCCGCACATCACGCGCATTGGCCAGGGCCGCCGACAACGGCACGGAGTCGAACGCCGACCGGTCCCCCAGAATACTCGTGGAGATCTCCGAGCGCTCTTCCGGCAATGTGAGCCGGTAGACCAGAATTCCCACTCCGGAAAGGAGCGCGGCCCATTTCAGTTGGTCGGGGACCACGTCTCCGAAGATCGAGACGACGGCGAAGGCGAACACCACGATGGTCACGACATGGGCATCGACGTTCTGCCGGACTTTCATGTCCTGGATAAGCCGCCGCAGCCAGACCACCACGCCTCCTCCGGGCCTTCTCGCCGTTCACGGCCCCTGAACACATTGTCGACGACGGCAATTCGGAATGCGCGCCGTCCGGACGATCCCGTCGGTGCCGGCCCCGCGCGCCGCCGGCGCGCCCGGGACCGGCGGGCCTCCCGCCGGCGCCGGCCCCGCCGGCGGAGGGCCGCCGGCCGTGGCCGCCGGCGGCCGGCTTCAGGAGGCGGGCGCCGAGCCGTTCACCGTCAGGATCCGCTCCTGCGTCTCGATGGCCGGGAAGGTGCCGGTGTCGACGATCCCGTGCTCGTTGTAGGCGGCCTCGATCAGGGCGTGCGCCCGTGGCTCCAGCTTCCACAGCGCCCGGTATTCGCGGGCGGTCGCCAGCGTGATGCCGGTCTCGTGGGCGATGTCGGCCGCGCGGGGGACGAACTTCCGCTCGATCTGCTGGTCCCAGTATTCCCGCGCCGCCCGCATCAGGGCCGCGCGCTGCGCGGTGTCGACGACCGGCAGGGCGGTCTCCACCACCTCGGCCTCGTCGTCCTCGTCGTCGTCGTAGGCCGAGGGCCGGGCTGCGGGCAGCGCCTGCGGCTCCTCGGGCTCGGGGGCCCACGGGACGGGCGGGCTCAGGTCGATCAGGGCGGAGGTGTTGTAGAGCGCGCCGATCTGGGACAGCAGCGCCTCCTGGCGGGCCGTGTCGACCGCCAGGCCGGTGTGCTCCACCGCCTGGTCCATCGCCCGGTCCAGCTTGACGAGCGCCGCGCGCATCTTGCGGTCGGAGGCCCCGGCCTCGCGGAGCGCGCGGGCGCGCTTGGCCGCCAGCGCGACCCGGGTCAACCTCCGGTGGGCGTCCACCTCGCTCGCGGTCCGGTCGCTGGCCTCGGCCAGCCCGACACGGACGAGCATGCGCTCGGGGGTGATCCGCCAGTTGATGCGGGCCCGTCCGGTGATGCGGTGCCGTTCGATCGCCATGCCGCGCTCCCACAGCCACGCGGCCACCAGCGGGGCGGCCAGCCGGAAGACGGCCTCGGCGAGACTGCGGGCGTCCATGCTCGACAGCACCGCCGACAGCCCGGTGAGGGTCCACACCGCGACGCCGTCGATGCCCGCGGAGTAGTTCTCCCGCATGTTGCGGCGGGCCCGCACGGCACTGGTGATCACCGCGACCTCGATGAACGCGAAGAGCAGCAGCCGCAGGGGGCCGTCGAAGCCGAGCACGTCACCGGAGAAGCGCCACATGCCCTGGGCGGACACGCCCGTGGCGATGCACGCGGCGACGATGGTGAGGATGTCCTCGGCCGGGCGGGGGGCGACGTAACGGTGGAAGAACCGGTTGCCCGCACGGTAGGCGGCACGGAGGGCGAAGTAGGCCAGGCCGAGCAGGGCCAGCGCGACCACGCAGATGATGACCGTTCCGACCGGATGGTCCGACGTGAAGGCGGTGATTTGATCGATGGGGGGCATCAGTCACTGTCCGTCAGTCTCGATGTCCGACAGGATATGGACGCGATCATTCCAGAATGTCGGCAGCTTGTTCGTGAAACGGGTAGTCACGCCTGTGACTTGAGTGAACACGGGTGCGGACCCGTCCCCGGCCCGGCGTGGAGAACCGCGCGGGGCCGGGAGAGGAGTCCGGGCCGGGAGGGGGTCCGGCCCGGGCGGTCCGGGCACGGAGGGAGCCCTGTCACGGGCGGTCCTGGGGAGGGGTCCGCGCGGGCTCCGGCGCGGCTCCACGGGGCGGGCGGCGGTGCGGTGCCCGGGGGCCGCCGTGAATCGGCGATTACACCCTCTTGACGTCTACGTAACGTGAATGCATAACATGCATGCATGTAACCGCGGAGATCACCGTGATCCTCCACGGCGGCGGGCACGGCCGACCGTAGGCCCCGCACAGCCAGGCTTGACGTCCCCACCTGCAAGGAGCACAAGTGACGCAACGGTCCGTCGCCCCCTGCGCCGTCCCGTCGCCGGCCCCGTCCGCGCCCCCGCCGTCCGAATGGTGGCGCGATGCCGTGATCTACGAGATCTACGTGCGCAGTTTCGCCGACGGGAACGGCGACGGCATGGGCGACCTGCTGGGCGTGCGCAGCCGCCTGCGCTACCTCGCCGACCTCGGCGTGGACGCCGTCTGGCTCACCCCCTTCTACCCGTCCCCGCTGCACGACGGCGGGTACGACGTGTCGAGCTACCGCGCCGTCGACCCCCGGCTCGGCACCCTCGACGACGCCCGCGCCCTCGTCGCCGAGGCGCACGGCCTGGGCATGCGCGTGCTCATCGACATCGTGCCCAACCACACCTCCTCGGAGCACCCCTGGTTCGCGCAGGCGCTGCGCGACGAGCCCGGGGCCCGGGAGCGCTACGTCTTCCGGCCGGGCCGCGGGGAGGACGGGGCCCAGCCCCCCAACGACTGGGAGTCGAGCTTCGGCGGGCCCGCGTGGACCCGGCTGCCCGACGGCATGTGGTACCTGCATCTCTTCGCCCCCGAGCAGCCCGACCTCAACTGGGAGAACCCCGAGGTCCGCGCCGAGTTCGAGGACGTGATGCGGTTCTGGCTGGACATCGGCGTGGACGGGTTCCGCGTCGACGTGGCCCACGGCATGGTCAAGGCCGAGGGGCTCCCCGACGCCGGGTTCACCGGCCAGCTCAAGCTGCTCGGCCGCGCCCCGCTGCCCTTCTTCGACCAGGACGGTGTGCACGAGATCCTGCGTTCCTGGCGGCGGCTGCTGGACTCCTACCCGGGCGAGCGCATCGGGGTGGCGGAGGTGTGGCCGCCGTCACCGGCCCGGCTGGCCAACTACGTCCGGCCCGACGAGCTCCACCAGGCGTTCAACTTCAACTATCTCGCCGCCGACTGGGGCGCCGGCCCGCTCCGCCAGGTGGTCGACGCCTCGATCGCGGCCACCGACCTGGTCGGCGCGCCCACCACGTGGGTGCTGTCCAACCACGACCAGGTCCGCCACGTGACCCGCTACGGCGGAGGACGGCGCGGCACGCGGCGGGCCCGCGCGGCCGCGCTGCTCACCATGGCGCTGCCCGGCTCGGTCTACATCTACCAGGGGGAGGAGCTCGGCCTGCCGGAGGTCCTCGACCTCCCCGACGAGGTGCTGCAGGACCCGATCTTCTTCCGTACGGCCGGCGCGGACCGGGGCCGTGACGGCAGCCGGGTGCCGATCCCGTGGGCGGGTGGCGAGTCGTCGTTCGGCTTCTCCCCGCCGGGAGCCGACCCGAGCTGGCTGCCGATCCCCCGCGACTGGGGCAGGCAGGCGGTGATCCCGCAGCTCGGCGACCCCCGGTCCTTCCTCAACCTCTACCGCAACGCCGTGCGCCTGCGCCGTACCCACCCCGCCCTGGGCAGGGGGACGATGCGGTGGCTGGACTCGCCGCCGGAGACGCTCTTCTTCACCCGCGAGCCCGGGCTGCTGTGCACGGTCAACCTGGGCGCCGATCCCGTCGTCCTGGAGTCGCCCGGCACGCTGCTGCTGGCCAGCAGCGACATGCGCTCCAACGGGCTCCAGGCGGTCCTGGAGCCCGACACGGCCGCCTGGTGGTCACGCACCAGCCCCTGAACGCGCCGGTCGGGGGGCCGCGCGAGGCACCACCGGCCGGTCCCTGTCACGGCGGCGATCCCGCCGCCGTACGGGGACCGGCCGGGGGATGTCACTGGAGCGTGAGAACCGGGTCGTCGCCGGGGGCGGCCTCCGCGAGGGCGTCCAGGATCTGCCGGCCGTACTTCGCCAGCTTGTTCTCGCCCACACCGCTCACCTGGCCCAGCTCGGCCAGGGACGACGGAGGCTCGGTCGCGATCTCGCGCAGGGTCGCGTCGTGGAAGATCACATAGGCGGGCACGCCCTGCTCCTTGGCGGTGGCCGCGCGCCAGGCGCGGAGCCGCTCGAAGACCGGCACCGCCTCCTCGGGCAGCTCCGCGGGGGCGGCGCGACGGGACCCGCCGCCCCGGGCCGCCGCCTCCGGCCTGGCCCGCGCCGCCCGCTCGGGCTCGCGCCGCAGCAGGACCTGGCGCCGGCGGCCCAGCACCTCGGCGCTCGCGTCGGTGAGCAGCAGCGTGCCGTAGTCGCCCTCGACGGCCAGCAGGCCCTGGGCCAGAAGCTGGCGGACCACACCGCGCCACTCGGCCTCGCTCAGCTCCGTGCCGACGCCGAACACCGTCAGGGAGTGGTGGTCGAACTGGGTGACCTTGGCCGTCTCCCTGCCGAGCAGGATGTCGATGATCTGGCCGGCGCCGAACTTCTGGCGCCGCTCGCGCTGGAGCCTGAGCACCGTCGACAGGAGCTTCTGGGCGGCTATCGTGCCGTCCCACGACTGCGGCGGCGTCAGGCACGTGTCGCAGTTTCCGCAGGCGGTGCTCTGCTGGCCGAAGTAGTCCAGCAGCCGCACGCGGCGGCACTCGACCGTCTCGCAGAGGGCCAGCATGGCGTCGAGGTGGGTGCCCAGGCGGCGCCGGTGGGCGTCGTCGCCCTCGGAGGTGTCGATCATCTTGCGCTGCTGCACGACGTCCTGGAGCCCGTAGGCCAGCCAGGCGACGGAGGGCAGGCCGTCGCGCCCGGCCCGGCCGGTCTCCTGGTAGTAGCCGCCTACACCCTCCGCCCCGCCGAGCCCGTCCGGGCTCCCGCCGCCGTCCTGGAGGC